>CACZSY010000089.1 GCA_902783965.1 uncultured Lachnospiraceae bacterium | reverse complement strand
GCAAGGGAAACAGGGTATGTTATCAGGAACGGCGTATTATACAGGAGCGAAGGCAGGTCGGGGAACCAGGATCTTGTTATCTGGGCGGACGGAAGCCTTGAAGTAATTGATGAGGGCGATATCAGCGCACAGGAGCTTCTTGATAACGGAGCTTATCAGGTATTCTCTTTCGGACCGGGGCTTTTAACCGATGGAGAGATAACTGTTGATGAAAATGATGAGGTCGGTCAGGCAATGAACAGTAATCCGAGAACCGCAATAGGCATCATATCAGACTGTCATTATGTCTTCGTTGTATCAGATGGAAGAACCTCGAAGAGTGAAGGACTTACACTTTATGAACTGGCGGAATTTATGAAAGAACTCGGAGTAACCTGTGCCTACAATCTTGACGGAGGCGGATCTTCCACATTGTACTTCGACGGTGAGGTTATAAATACTCCGGTATCGAACGGAAGGTCATCAAAAGAAAGGAGCGTGAGCGACATTGTTTATATCGGTTATTGATAAAGAAAGATTGTTGAGAACAGGATTTATATATGTATCATTCTCAATGTTTTTGGGATTGTTCGGAGCAATATATGAAATTTTCAGCCATGGCGTATATTCCTATTTCATGCTGTATGCATTTGCTCCGACGCTGTGTCTGGGAGCATTTCCGATGCTTTTGTTTGGACTGATAAAAAACAGACTGCAGTTTTCAACCCCTATACTTTATATCTATCATTCGGGAATCGCAACACTTTCAACAGCGATGGTAGTAAAGGGCGTGCTGGATATATTCGGAACCACCAATAAACTTATGATAATCTATTATGTGGCGGCTGCGGTTGAACTGATGTTTTCAGTGCTTATGTTTCTGATCATCAATATCATGGTGCCTGTTAAAGCGGATGAGAAGACGGGAACGGCGTAAGAAAGAGAGGCTCATGAACAGGAAACTGAAACATTCCTGTTCATGAGCCGTATTTGATCATATGGTCTTTAATAGCATTAAAAGTCTTATCGCTGATATAATGCTCGATGCGGCAGGCGTCTTCCGTAGCGGTTTTTGCATCAACTCCGAGATTGATAAATAGACTTGAGAGAACTGTATGCCGCTCATAGATCCGCTTTGCCAGTTTTTCACCGTCTTCGGTAAGCTTTATAAAACCGTCGCTGTCGCGGATTATCAGACCTTTGTCTTTAAGAAGACCCAGACCGCGGCTTACAGACGGTTTTGAATAACCCATATATTCTCCTACATCAATTCCGCGCACAGAACTGGAACTCTGTGAAAGTACATAAATTGTCTCAAGATACATTTCTCCGGATTCCTGCAATGCCATAAGAAAATTTCCTCCCAATACACTAAAAATCTGTTATTAGTATCTTACCACATAATTATGTTGGGGTCAAAAGGTATTTTGACACACTGATAAAGGGATAAAAAGTATGAATGAAAAAGGGAGAACTCAAAGAAAAATATAAAAAAACTCTTGACAGGTTAGGATGTGCTAACTATACTAAAGGCAGGTTAGGAAATGCTAACCGTTTATTTCGGTCGGGGTACGATCTCCAATCAGGATAAACGCTTCGCGAGTCTTGAATGATGTGTCGTGGTTAGCGATTTCTAACTTAATTGCAGACGAACAGTTAGCTAATGCTAATCAAAAGCAACAGGGAATGTTCACAAAAAATCAAGACAGGAGGGTAATTATGATGCCTTTGGTTTATGCCGAAAAGGATCAGCCGCAGATAATCAAAAAGATCGGCGGAAGTCCCGAAGTTAAGAAGCATTTGGAAGACCTGGGCCTGCATGCGGGAGGGCAGGTAAGCGTCGTAAGCACACTCGGAGATAACCTGATAGTAAAGGTAAAGGAAAGCCGGGTAGCTGTCAGTGAAGAACTGGCAAGAAAGATAATGGTTTAAGGGACAAAACAGATTTAGGAGGAATAAGCAGTGAAAACATTAAGAGATGTTAAGATCGGAGAAACTGTGACAGTGGTGAAACTCCATGGCGAGGGTGCGGTAAAACGCAGGATCATGGACATGGGAATAACGAAGAATACTACTGTCTATGTACGAAAGGTAGCGCCTCTCGGAGATCCGATAGAGGTAACAGTAAGAAATTATGAATTATCGCTTCGTAAGGCAGATGCCGAAATGATCGAAGTTAAGGAGGCTTAAAGAGATGAGCATACGTATCGCACTTGCGGGTAATCCGAACAGTGGAAAGACAACGCTGTTCAACACGCTTACCGGTTCCAATCAGTTTGTCGGTAACTGGCCGGGCGTAACGGTTGAAAAGAAGGAAGGAAAACTTAAGAAACATGATGATGTTATCATCACCGACCTTCCGGGAATCTATTCGCTGTCCCCATATACACTCGAAGAGGTTGTAGCAAGAAACTATCTGATAAATGAGCGTCCGGACGCGATCCTGAACATCATCGACGGTACCAATCTTGAAAGAAACCTGTATCTTACAACACAGCTTACCGAACTTGGAATACCTGTTGTTGTTGCAGTCAATATGATGGATATCGTTAAGAAGAACGGGGATCAGATCAACATCAAAGAACTGTCGCGGCAGTTAGGCTGCAAGGTTGTGGAAATATCGGCGCTTAAGAGCCAGGGAACGGCAGAAGCTGCAGAGACGGCAATTAAAGCTGCGCAGATGGGAAAGACTGTTCCACTCCATACCTTCTGCGGACCTGTAGAGCATGCCATAGCGCATATTGAAGAGGCTGTTGTACATGAAATGCCGGAAGAGCAGCAGAGATGGTACGCCATAAAGATATTCGAGCGAGATGACAAAGTGCTCGAACAGATGAAAATTCCTGTCGATACTATGGCGCATATAGAAAATGACATCAAGGCGGCGGAGAAAGAACTGGACGATGATTCGGAGAGCATCATCACCAATGAGCGTTATGTATATATTGCCGGAGTTATTAAGTCCTGCTATAAGAAGAAAAACGCAGGTTCGCTGACGACCTCGGATAAGATCGATAAGATCGTCACCAACAGATGGCTGGGACTTCCGATATTTGCGGCAGTAATGTTCCTTGTATACTGGATAGCGATGGTAGCAGTCGGAGCGCCGGCTACGGATTGGGCTAATGACGGACTGTTCGGAGACGGTTTCCATCTGTTCGGCATGTCTGACGATTATGACGAAGTATCCGAGAAATATGCCGAGGCATCTGCGATAGTTGACGGATATGACGCGTATACGGAAGAAAACGGAAAAGCTCCGGAAGGCGATTTCGTTTATACTATCGAAGATGAAGAAACACTTGAAGTTTCCGAAGAGACAGCAAGCATTGAAGATTATAATGAAGCTGTAAAAACACTTGAAGAGATAGGAGATGAGCCTGATCCTGCAGATTACGGTACATGGATCCCTGGTATTCCTGCTCTCGTGGAGAAAGGACTTGACAAAGCCAATGCAGCTGACTGGCTGAAAGGACTTATTCTTGACGGTATCGTAGCCGGCGTCGGAGCGGTGCTTGGATTTGTCCCGCAGATGCTCGTGCTCTTCCTTATGCTCGCGTTCCTTGAAGCCTGCGGTTATATGGCGCGTATCGCTTTCGTCCTTGACCGTGTATTCAGAAAGTTCGGTCTGTCCGGAAAATCATTTATCCCAATGCTTATAGGCGTGGGCTGCGGCGTTCCTGGTATAATGGCAAGCAGAACGATTGAGAATGAACGTGACAGAAGAATGACGATCATGACGACAACCTTTATTCCTTGCGGAGCCAAGGTGCCGTTCATCGCGATGATAGCCGGAGCGATCTTCGGAGGCAGCGCGTGGGTATCTACATCGGCATATTTTATAGGAATGGCTGCGATAGTCATTTCCGGTATAATGCTTAAGAAGACCAAAATGTTCGCGGGAGATCCTGCACCGGTCGTAATGGAGCTTCCTGCATATCATATGCCGACGGTAGGAAACGTATTAAGATCCATGTGGGAGCGCGGCTGGTCATTTATAAAAAAAGCCGGTACGATCATCTTGCTTTCAACAATAGTTGTATGGTTTACATCTTTCTTCGGATTTGCGGACGACGGATTCAGAATGCTTGAGGAAGATGAACTGGAACTTTCTATACTTGCCAAGATAGGAAATGGTATCGCATGGATATTCAGTCCTCTTGGATGGGGCAACTGGCAGGCGGCAGTCGCATCCATCACAGGTCTTGTCGCGAAGGAAAACATCGTCGGAACCATGGGAATCCTTTACGGAGGCGGAGACAAGACGGCATGGCAGGCTTTGGCGGCCGCGTTTACAGGCGTTACCGGTTTCTCATTCCTTGTATTTAATCTTCTCTGCGCACCTTGCTTTGCGGCGATCGGAGCAATAAAGAGAGAAATGAACAATCGTAAATGGACATGGTTCGCTATCGCATATCAGTGTGGTTTCGCTTATGCAGTAGCGCTGATGATAACACAGTTCGGCAATATATTTACCGGAGATCTGAATGTTATAGGTCTGATATTCGCTGTAGCGGCTCTTGCGGGAATAGTTTATATGCTGTTCATCAAGAAGTACAAAGAGGCTGATAAGCTTACCCTTGACATAAAGAAGAAAAAATAGTAAATAATAAAAATGTAAAGATTCCGGTGTTGCCAATAGGCGCTTAAGACCAAAGGTAATGCCGGAAATATTCAGAATAAAGGGGAGTGGTCGAAATGGCAGAATGGATTGCAGCTAATCTTGGAACGATCCTTATCACGATCCTTTTGATCGTTATTGTTACGTGTATCATAAGAAAAATGGTCAAAGATAAAAAAAGCGGGATATCGTCCTGCGGCGGAAACTGCGCTCACTGCAAAATGTGTTCATCATGCAAAACAACTAAGAAAGCATGAATGATAGGTTTTCGGACATTCATATCATCTTAAGAATAAGAACAGGAGGGATATCCCTCCTGTTCTTATTCCTTTTTATGCACACGGGGTGCGCGAGGAACATTCCCGGCGTTGCCGGGCGCACCCTCCTACT
>CACZSY010000088.1 GCA_902783965.1 uncultured Lachnospiraceae bacterium | reverse complement strand
TTCACATCACTTAGAGAGGAAATAATGAAATCGTATGTCTGAACGTCAAATTGATAAAAAATGATCAATATTAGTTTTGGTCATAATAAAGAACAACATGTCGTGATCAAGGAAAGAAAAGAGACTATTATCATGAAAAAAATAGAAACCGACACACATTATGATTACTCTAAATTATTCGATGTTATGATCGATACCAATAAACTGTGCTTTGAGACAGTAGGAGAAGACGAGTATGGTAATTACATATTACATTCTTCGGGAACTTATAATATGGGGAATGCCTATTCATCGTCAGACGATTATTTCATTCTGGATAAAAAAGAGTATCTGGAATATGTTAAGAAAGCCAGAGAGAACGGAATGCTGTCATGGATAAAGTATAGAAGATTCCTTTCTTATCCGGGATCTGAAAAAAAGAACGCCCAGGAGATCACTTCGGTTGAGCTGATAAGTCTGAGTGAATCCGGCATGCGAGGCACCCGTGGATATGAGATACTGATGAAGGACGGTCAGACAGAAATCACGGAATATTCGATAAGATACAGTAATGGTGAAAAACAAAGAGTAGTTGAAGAACAGGTATTATGCGGCGAACAGGAATTCCTTAAATTACTGAATGACTGTGAGATCATATCGTGGAACGGTTTTCACGGGGAACATCCGAAGGATGTTCTGGACGGCATTATGTTTACTTTTGAAGCGCATGTTAACGGGGATCTGATCATCAAAGCTGACGGTTCCCAGAATTTCCCGAAGCATTACAGGGAGCTTACGAACGGCATCTATGAGATGATGAGAACTGGTTCAAAAGGATAGACAAAAGAGCAGATCAAAAGGGTAAAATAGAAAAGAGAAGCTGCAAAGCTTCTCCTTTCTGTATGAATATGGGGAAATCTTATTTTTTCGCCTGTTCACGCAGTTTATAATCCTTGTCTTCATCTATCATCTTAATCATTATGTCCGCAAACCGGGGATCAAACTGTGTCCCTTTTCCTTTTTCCAGTTCTTCTTTTACACGTTCCTGTGTCATCGGGTCACGATAGCTTCTGTAACTGGTCGTGACCTCAGCCATTGCCGAAACAGTCGTGACCTCTTGACACTTTAGTATGATTATGCAATAATTATTAAGTTAGATCAGATATCAAATAGTATTTAATTCAACGAAAAACGGAGGTGAATTTAGTGGCTAACAGTGACAGTTATGGGTCGGACGGGCGACGATATATGCATAAGTTAATAAAGCAGCCATACTGTACGGTTATTGCTGCATGATTCATTTTTTGTTTTACAACTTTGTCATATATCTTTTCATTTATGCCTATAGTCTGTACCGTTTATCTCGATCCGGGAACAAACTCCTACCGGGATAACGCTCCGCAGAGGCGCAGGTTGGGTCATGGAATTTGCCTGTGTCAGTGCCAGGAGGAAGTGGATCCTTTAGCCCGGTATTAAGACATAGGCTGTAATTTTGCCCCTCTATGATTATCCGATTAAAAATATACGGAGGTTATCCGTTATAAATATGCGGAGGTTAAATGAGATGGAAGAAAAGATAATGGAATCAAGACCTGATCTTGAGAAAGAGAATATCAGGCCGAATTATGAAAAAGAGATCCTTGATATAATAAGGAGCAACAGTTCTCCCAAGGTAATGCTTGCAAAGATCGAGGATTATCACTCCAATGATATAGCGGGAGTATTTGAACTTTTAAGCCCGCAGGAGAGAAAGAAATTATATCGGATAAGCAGTTCGGAAATGCTTGCTGATATTTTTGAATATATTGAAGAAGATGACGCCGGCAAATATCTGAATGAGATGGATATACAGAAGGCGGCTGCTGTCGTATCGGAGATGGAGACGGATACTGCTGCCAATGTTCTTCATCAGGTCGAAAAAGAAAAGAGAACGCTGATCATAGACCTGATCTATCCTGAGATACAGAAAGAGATAAGGCTGTTGGCTTCTTTCGATGAGGATGAGATCGGCAGCCACATGACTACCAACTGCATCATCATTAAGGAAGATCTTACAGTAAAGCAGGCGATGAGCGAGCTTGTGAGACAGGCTGAGGAAAATGATAATATCTCAACGCTGTTCGTCGTTGATGAAAATGATGAATACTGCGGCGCGATAGATCTTAAGGATCTTATCATCGCGAGGAATACGGTGCCGCTTGATGAGCTTATCGTAACGTCATTCCCTTATGTCTATGCGAACGAGACTATTGACGACTGTATCGAACGTCTTAAGGATTATTCGGAGAGCTATATTCCAGTTCTTGACAATATGAACAAGATACTGGGAATCATTACGGCACAGAGTCTTATCGAAGTTGTGGATGATGAGATGGGTGAAGACTATGCCAAGTTTGCAGGTCTTATCGCGGAGGAAGATCTTAAGGAGCCTTTGCTTGCAAGTATGAGAAAAAGACTGCCGTGGCTTGTCATCCTTCTTGGACTCGGCATGCTGGTTTCAAGCGTTGTCGGTATGTTTGACAGGGTAGTGGCGAGACTAACGATAATCATGGCTTTCCAGTCATTGATACTTGACATGGCCGGTAATGTCGGAACCCAGTCGCTTGCGGTTACGATCCGGGTACTTATGGACGAGAACCTGACATTTAAACAGAAAGGTCAGCTTGTGACCAAGGAAATGAGAGTCGGACTCTGCAATGGACTTTTACTCGGAACGCTTTCATTTATCATAGTTGGCGGATATATTTATTTCTTTAAGCACAGAGGACTGCTGTTCTCATATGCAGTATCGGGATGCATCGGCGCATCGCTTCTTGTCGCCATGATCATCTCAAGTGCGGTCGGAACACTGATACCGTTGTTCTTTAAACGGATCAAAGTAGACCCTGCTGTGGCTTCGGGCCCGCTGATCACGACGGTCAACGACCTTGTAGCTGTTGTGACTTACTACGGAATGAGCTGGATACTGCTGCTTAATACATTTAATTTTACTAATTGATACTTTGAGGGAAAGTTTTCAACTTAATATAAGAAACATACAGGATGGAAATGTTTTGAAGATAGGTTTTTTTGATTCGGGCATGGGCGGTCTCAGCGTGCTCGACTATGCGGTTAGAAATATAAAAAATGCGGATTATATATATTATGCGGATGAAGAGCATGTCCCTTTCGGTGAGAAGAAGGTTGATGAGATCATAGAATACACTGATACTGCGGTAAGTTTTATGATCGATAAAGGTGCGCAGGCAGTAGTCCTGGCGTGTAATACAGCCACAAGCGCAGCGGCGTCCGTATTGAGAAAAAAGTATTCCATACCTATTATAGGTATGGAGCCGGCTGTCAAAAAAGCGCTTGCGATAGACGGCAGTAAGAGAGTGCTTGCCGCCGCAACTCCTGTTACGGTTAACGGAAAGAAGATGAAAGATCTTATAGAACGTGTGGATGACCATCATCTTGTGGATCTTATAGCGCTTCCGGGCCTTGTAAGATTCGCTGAGGCGGGGGTATTTGAAGGAGAAGAGGTATCTAAATATCTTTCGGACTGTTTTTCGGGTTATGAATTAGAGAAGTATTCCTCAATAGTCCTTGGCTGCACACATTTTAATTATTTTAAAGAGGCGATCGGAAAAGTCTGCAGCGGTCATGAACTAAGATTTGTGGACGGTATTGAAGGAACCGTAAAGTGGCTGGTTCATGAGACTTACGGCGGATTATCGCTCAGAGAAGAACCTGGATCTGTTAAGATCGGGGACGTATTCAGACTGACGAGTTTTGTGTATTCGGGTAAAGAGATCTCTGATACAAAGGAACTAAACCGAATATCACAGTATATGAAACAGCTTGACAAGGTAAGAGAACTTAGTATGATTTCTTAGCCTGATGATAGTTTCATATGCCAAAAAGAAGGATTTGATCAAATGAAAAAGATTACCATAGGTGTGCTTGCCCACGTGGACGCGGGCAAGACAACGCTTTTAGAAGCCTTTTTTTATAAGACCAAAGCGATAAAAAAGCTTGGGCGCGTTGATAAGGGAGACGCGTATCTTGATGACGATGTCAATGAAAGAGACAGAGGCATTACGATCTATTCCAAGAACGCGAGAATAGATGCGGGAGATAAGGAGTTTATATTCATCGACACTCCCGGACATGGGGATTTTTCTCCGGAGATGGAGAGGACACTCTGGGTTCTCGATTATGTGATTCTGATGACGGACGGTTCCTGTGAACCATCACCATATCTTTATACATTATTCCGGCTTGTCTCGGGATATAATATTCCGGTGTTTATTTTTGTAAATAAATGGGACAGAGGTTTTGTCGATAAAGAGGCTTATATTAGCAAGATCAATGCGCTTTTGAAGATCGAAACGGTCAATTTTAACGACATGCCAGAATTTGAAGAGCTTGCGACATTGAGCGAGGCAATGCTCGAAGAATTTGTTGCGGGGAAAAAACTTGACGATAAACTGATCGCCGATGAGATCTGCGCGGGGAATGTCATTCCTGTATATTTTGGAAGCGCCTTAAAACTTGAAGGCATCGACGAATTCATGGAAGGACTCGTAAGATATACAAGAGTCACAGATTATGATGACGAGTTTGGCGCCAGAGTATATAAATGCATTTCTGATAAGAGCGGAGTATCCCAGGGAGGCGGAGTCGTAGCCTTTATGAGGATAACGGGAGGAGAGCTTAAAGTAAGGGACGAGATCAACGGTGAAAAGGTTACCCACATCAGGATCTATTCGGGAAGCAGGTATGAGGGAAGCGATAAAGCGACGGCTTCCGATATTTGTGCTGTGACAGGCGTTACAGGGCTTAGACCGGGAATGGGACTCGGTTTTGAAAAAGACTGCGCGGACGGACATCTTATGCCGTTCATGGAATACAAGGTTGAAGCGCAGGGCGGTAAACCGGATGCGTTTACCCTTTATAATCTGCTGAAGCCGTTTGATCTCGAAGACCCGTCAATGGGGCTTTCATATGACGAGTACGCCAAAGAAGTAAGAGTTAATCTTATGGGACAGCTTCAGAAGGAACTCATAGCCGGCAGGTTAAAAGAAGAGAACGGCGCTGATGTGATCTTCTCAAAGCCGCAGATAGTATTTGCGGAGACGATAGATGAGACTGTCGAGGGCATGGGGCATTTTGAACCGTTAAGACATTACGCGGAAGTCCATCTTCTGATGGAACCGCTTGAGAGAAACAGCGGTATCAAAGCCGAGATATCGGTAAAACAGGAAAACCGCGACAGGGGACTTGAAAAGAGCATCATATCGCTTCTTACAGGCAGACGTTTCCGTGGAGTGCTGACCGGAAGCAGGCTCACCGATGTTAAGTTCACGCTCAAGTCCTACAGGACGACAAAGCATACACAGCCGGAGGACATGCGAAAGGCTGTGATAAGAGCAGTAAGACAGGGGCTTATGTCTTCAGTGAACAGGATACTTGAGCCGTATATGGAATTCAGGTTAAGAGTTCCGAAGACGTCCGCGGGCAGGGCGCTTACAGATATTGAAAGATTCGGGGCAAGAGGCGGCATAGCGGAAGACGACGGCGAATACTGCCTTATAACAGGAAACGGACCTCTTTCGGGACTTTGGGATTACGGCGATAAGCTCAAGGCTTATTCGGGCGGAAGAGGCACCCTTGACATGGAATTTTCAGGCTACGGGGACTGTGTCGATCCTGTGGAGGCGCAGCTTGAATCAGACTATGATCCGTTAAGCGATCCGGGAAATCCCGCAGTCTCACTTTTCCATATTAACGGTCAGTCCACCAAGATACCGTGGAATGAGGTCGGAAAATATATGGATCTTCCTTCGGTGCTTGACAAAAATACCGAAGATGAGGAAGAGGAAAAAGTCATTACAGGAAAAAGTAATGATACGATCGCGTCTGATGAGATTGACATGATTTTAAATAAAACTTATAATGCTAACAGGAGGGATAATAAAGAAAGAAAGGGATACGCGAAGACCGTTGATTTCGGATACATGGGAAAGGAGACCCCGGTAAGAAGCAGGAAGCAGTTCCTGCTGGTAGACGGATATAATGTGATCTTTGCGAATGAGGAACTTTCGGTACTTGCAAAAGATGATCTGTATGCGGCAAGAGTAAAGCTTGCAGATATACTTGATGAGTACAGAAGTCTGAAGAATACTGAGATCATGCTGGTATTCGACGGATATAAGACCGGAAATACAGAGACTTCATATGAGGTCAGAAACGGTATAACGGTTGTATATACAAAGCATGCCCAGACCGCGGACAGTTTTATAGAGAATTTTGCCCATGAGAATGCAGGCGGATACTATATAACTGTTGCAACATCGGACGGGCTTGAACAGATCATCATAAGAGGACAGGGCTGTGGACTGGTATCTTCAAGGGAACTGATGGAGATGATAAAAACAGCGCGAAAGGAACTGAGAGAGAGCGGATATATTAACAATGAAACTTCACTTGGCAACACTGTGATCAGGAATGAACAGGAGGTATAAAATGGCTTTATTTCATGTAAATGAGAGTGATTTTGAGGAGAAAGTTCTCAACAACAGCAAAACAGTACTTGTTGATTTTTATGCGACATGGTGCGGACCGTGCAAGATGCTCGCACCGGTACTTGAAGAACTTGCAGATGAAGATGACAGCTTTGATATTGCAAAGATAGATACTGATGAATGTCCGGGTCTGGCAATGCAGTATCAGGTTTCGGCAATACCTTCACTGATGGTATTTAAGAACGGCAGCGTACAGGCTAAGACAATGGGATTTATGCAGCTGGATGATATCAGGGATTTTGTTGCTTCCGTAGATTAGAAGGCAGATATTATTTAAAAAAGCTAAAGATAAACGGCGGACAGATATTAATCAACAAAGCAATACAATAAAAAACAAAAATAATAAAAATAATAAAAATAAGAAAGGATAAAATGATATGGATAACAGGATAGCAATGCTTTCAATAATTGTTGAAGACAGAAAGAATACGGATGAGCTTAACAGCCTTCTTCATGAGTTCGGTGATTATATTATCGGAAGAATGGGAATTCCTTACAAGGAGAAGAACATTTCGCTCATCAGTATCGCACTCGATGCTCCTGAGGATGTTATCAATAATCTTTCAGGCAGGATCGGAAAGATCGAGAATATAACAGTTAAGGCAGCTTACTCAAAGATCTGATCAGGAAGAAATATATGAAATATTTGGTTTTTGCGGATAAAGAACTGAATATCGAGGGAGTGCTTAAAGAAGAGGTTTTTAAGCACTCTTTTGATATAGAACTCTATAATGAGAATAAAAAATGTGTATATAAGCCGGATAAGGATACCGTCGTGGTGCTTGCTTCCGTTTTAAGCTCGGGATATTGTTCGCCGTACATAAAGAAGATCCTTGATATGATAGGAGCGTGCGAAGATAAACCGATGGGGCTTTCGGCCATGACATATTACACACAGAATGAAGAATACGGACGCGAGCTTTTTTTGAACGGTCTGATCAAATTCTGTGAGCTTAAAGGTATAGTCTTCGGAGAATGTCTCGGCATTGATGTTGAAGAAGACAAGGATGATATCCTTCAGGAGAAGATGCTTAAGTTCGCCAGAGGGCTTATAACCTTTTTAAAGAGCAACAGGACAATGCTCCAGGATTTTGAATGGTATCTGAAACCTGACAGCAAGCACTGGCAGAAGGTTGCGTGTCAGGCGAAAGACCTGAAAAAGATGGGAATTGATTCTGTCTGGCTTCCGCCTGCCTATAAAGGAGCTGGGGGCGTGGAGGATGTCGGTTACGCGGTCTATGACCTCTATGATCTCGGAGAATTCTATCAGAAGGGCACTGTAGCCACCAAGTACGGAACTATCAGAGAGTACCTGTCGGCAGTAAGAGCGCTGCAGCGGGAAGGTATAGAAGTGCTTGCGGATATCGTTCTCGGACATAAGATGGGAGCCGATGAGAAAGAGAGGATATTTGCCTATTCCAATGCGGTTGACAACAGGAATGTAGAGATCCAGGGTAAGAAAAAGATAACTGTATGGACCAAGTTCACCTTTCCTGGAAGAAACGGCAGGTATTCTGATTTTAAATGGGACTGGACGAATTTCCACGGAACAGATTATGACGCCAAGGCGGATGAGAACGGAATATACCGTTTTATCGGAAAAGAATGGGATACAGATGTAGACAACGAATTCGGAAATTATGATTACCTTATGGGCGTTGATCTGGATATGAGCGATCCGGAGGTTGTCGAAGAACTTAAAAGATGGGGCGAATGGTACTACGAGACTACAGGAGTAGACGGATTCAGGATCGATGCTGTAAAGCATATTGATTTCAATTTCTTCAAAAACTGGCTGAACCATCTGAGGAGCACTTATAACAGAAAGTTCTTTGCTGTTGGCGAATATTGGAATTCAGAGCTTCCGATACTGATCAATTATATTGAAAAGACCGAGGGAGCGCTCACCATATTCGATGTGCCGCTGCATTTTAACCTGCATCATGCTTCTACAAGCTTCGGCTATTATGACATGAGAAATATTCTTAAGGATACGGTTGTAAGCTACAGACCGGATCTTGCGGTGACGTTTGTAGATAACCATGATACCCAGCCTGGACAGGCTCTTGAGTCTTTTGTGCTTGAATGGTTCAAACCTCATGCCTACAGTCTGATCCTGTTAAGGGACATGGGTATTCCGTGCGTATTTTACGGAGACCTTTATGGTATCGAACATGACAATATACCGAAGACTGCCTGTCTTGAAAAGCTCTTGTCTATAAGAAAGCACAAGGCCTACGGAACGCTTCATGATTATTTTGACGATCCTAAGGTGATCGGATTTACAAGAGAGGGAATCGATGCGGTCAAGGAATCGGGATTAGCTGTCATAATGACCATAGAAAAAGGTTCTTCCAAGAAAATGTATGTCGGAAAACACTTTGCGGGTCTTTTATTTGAATGTGTTATCGGCGATATAGAAGATGATGTAAAGATCGATAAAGACGGATTCGGAGAGTTTACCGTTAATGACGGAAGCGTGGCCGTATATCTTATGAAGGAAGGCCAGAAAAAGAAAAAGATCAAAGAAGAATTTAAAGATGAAAACGAAGTCGGCGCTTTCGAAGAGATATATGACCGTGATAATGCGGAATGATACTGCGCCGGCTGATGGGAGGAATACATGGCATTCAGACATTCTTTTTTATATATCCTTTTAGCTTTTATCATGGCGATGCTGATCGGATGTTCATCCGGACAGGAGAATAAGGATGAAACTTTAAAGCCTGATAACGGTAAGCAGGAAACAGGCGACGCCAAAGAAGGCGGGAAGAAAGACAAGGATAAGAAGAAATCCGTATCCCAGGAGGAACTTGACATCTATAACAGCCTTTTTGATATCAACAATAAGGTGACGATAGAAGTTGTGATATCCGACGAAGAGATCGCGAAGCTTCAGAAAGATTATGAAAAGTATAGAAATAAAGGCTCAAAATCTCCTATCTACAGAAGGGCTGACAAGGTGATCTTTACCATAGGCGATAAAAAATATGAGATAGAAGATGTGGGGATCAGACAGAAAGGAAATACTTCGAGAAGAGACATCAAGACAGACGGAAGATATTTCCTGAATCATTTCAAGCTGAGTTTTAAGCAGACCTTCGATGATGATAATTATTACGGAGCGGATGCGGTAAAGTGGGAATCGGACGAGGCCAGAAAAGAAAGAAAGAACAGGACTTTCGCGAGCCTTGAAGGACTTGAGGTCAAGTGGAATTCTACAATGGACTCGACTTATACCTGCGAGATGTTCGCGCACAGAATGTTCCGGGATATGGGCGTTCTTGCGGCGAATAACAACAAGGCTGTATTTAAGCTCGGCGATACGAGCTTTGGCGTATTGACGGTCTATGAACCTGTGGATGAGGTGTTTATCGAAAGAAATCTTCCTAAAGAGGACTGGGGAGGAGATCTTTATAAGGCGGCATGGACACAGAACGGAGCGGATTACGCAGAATATGACAGCTATGGGATTGAAGATGAAGATTCCGGACAGTTTTATAACTTTGACCTTAAGACCAATAAGAAAAAGTCGGATTTTTCTTCGATAAAAAATCTTCTGGATACAATTAATTCAGGACTTGATCAGGAAAAGCTTGAAAGCGTTGTGGATATGGATTATTTCCTGAAATTCGCGGCGGCCTGCTATTTTGCCGGTGATCCTGATGATATCAGAAATAATTATAATAACCATTATGTCTACTTTAAAAAGAGTGACGGCAAAGCGATATTCATTCCTTATGACAATGACAGGACCTACGGCTTAAGACATAATTATGATCCGAGCGGTCAGGCGATGACCAATGTCTCTCCGTTCTCAATGAAAGCGATAGGAGCGCGCAACAAAGCGAAAGCAAACAAAATGTTCAGGTTTGTCTGCTCATCTACAGGTGTTTATCTCGAAAGATATAAGAGTGCCCTTGAAAATGTTGCAAACAGCAAGTGGATGACTTATGATTACTTCAAGACAATGGCGGAGATAGTTAAAGGAAATTATGAAAATGACTGCGTACCGGAACATAATTTCCACAGCTGCGATGAAAGTCAGATGGCTCTGTCTGAAACCAATGATCTGAACATGCCTGTAAGCGAATACATGTCTAAGATACTTAAGACCTATGAAGACGCGGTCGCAGGTTCTTAAATCCGGTCGTGGATCACAGCCGTCTTTGCGGGCAAAATGTGAGAAACATGAATCATTCAATATGGAGGAAATTTATTTTGCGTTTAAATATAAAAAATAAAATTCTGACAGGAACAGCGATATTTTTCTTTACTGCAGCCTTAACGGGCTGCAGTCTTATGAAAAATGAAGATTATGATAATGCGGTTAACAGTTTTAATGCCGGCAATTATGAATCTGCCTGTATCTATATGGAAAAAGTAATTGATAACGATGATGAGAACGCCGATTATTATATTTTCTACGGAATGTGCCTTGTCGGAGCGGGAAAGAATGAAAAAGCGCTGGAAGTTTTTGATAAGGCTATCATCGACACCGACAACAAGATCGTAAGGGAAAATAAGAAAAAGGCGTTAAGAGGAAAAGGAATAGCTTATTTCGGACTTGCAAGATATAAGGAAGCTTCGGATTGTTTCTTTGATGCTTTGGATATTAAAGAAAATTCGTATCTGGATTCGGATATAAGATACTATCTTCAGGATTCTTTGTATGAAGAAGAAGATTATGAGAACGCGCTGTCGGTTATCGATATCCTTCTTGAAGGCAGAAATGACGCCCTGCTCTTATATAAAAAAGGCAGATGTGAATATATGCTCGGCAAAGCTGAAGAAGCTGTAAGGGATTTTGACAGCGCTTTGGGGTTGGAAGCGGAGAATGTAGGTTTTTACTTTGGAAAGTATCAGGCGCTTGTTGAGCTTGGAAGATTTGATGAAGCTCAGGAGACTATGGATACGGCAATGAAGTATGCCGATATAGATAAGGAAGAAGATGATATTTCCAAGGCAAGACTGTACTTTCTGACTAAGGACTATGAAAAGGCGGTTCCTCTTCTTGAGGCAGCGCTTGAAAAGGAAAACTTCCAGGCCGCTTATTATCTTGGAGTCATCGCGAGAAAGAACAAGCAGATCAGTAAAGCCAGGGAATATATGATCACATATATTGAATCAGAGCCGTCGCTTCGGTCCGCCGCTGCCTACAGCGAAGTGATAATCGATGATATCTATACAAGACGCTATGAAGATGCGGACAGTTATTTTGAAGATGCTCTTAAGATCAAAGATGGTTATACACAGACCATAAGATATAATCAGATCATCGTATATGAAAGAATGGGAAGATATGACGAAGCTTATGAACTTGTGAAAAAGTATTGTAAGGATTATCCTGATGATAAGACCATGAAGAAAGAAGCTTTATTTATCAAAACAAGACTGTCTGCTTCCTGATCGGAAGGAGGTATGTATTTTGGAACCTTATGAAAATAAAGAAGAAGTTGAAAGACTTTTGCTGGGTGCCGTATGCATCAGCAAGAACGACGATACGGAACGATCCCTGATCGAACTCGCAGAGCTTGCTCAATCGGCGGGAGCGGTCGTTGTATGCAGGGTGATACAGAATCTCGACGCCTATAATCCGGCAACTTATTTCGGAAAAGGCAAGATCGAAGAGATAGCCGAACTTGCGAAGCTGCATGACGCGACAACGGTTGTCTGCGATGACGAGCTGACGCCGGCACAGCTGCGTAATCTTGAAGATGAGATCGGAATAAAGGTCATAGACAGAACGGTCCTTATCCTTGATATATTTGCCCAGAGAGCTAACAGCCGCGAAGGTAAGCTGCAGGTCGAACTCGCGCAGCTTAAATATGCGGCCACGAGACTTACCGGACTCGGAAAATCTCTTTCAAGACTTGGAGGCGGCATAGGAACCAGAGGTCCCGGAGAAAAGAAGCTGGAGCTTGATAAGAGACTTATAAGAGACAGGATCTCTGTCCTTAAGGGTGAACTTAAAGATCTTGAAAACCAGAGGACGATAGCCCGAGGGCTTCGTGAAGAGAACGAGATACCGGTGGTTGCGATAGTTGGTTATACCAACGCCGGAAAATCAACTCTGTTGAATAAACTTACGGATGCGAAGGTGTATGCGGCGGATAAACTATTCGCGACACTTGATCCGACGACCAGAAAGAGAAAGCTTGAGAGCGGACAGGAGATACTCCTGACAGATACTGTCGGATTTATTAGAAAACTTCCGCATCATCTTATAGAAGCTTTCAGATCGACACTGGAAGAAGCAAAATATGCAGATATCATACTTCATGTGGTCGACGCTTCCAATCCGGATATTGACATGCAGATGCATATCGTATATGACACCCTGCACCGGCTTGGGATCGAGGATAAACCTGTCATAACTGCTTTCAACAAGGTTGACAAGCTTACGGACGAGCTTACGCTTCGCGATATGAGAGCCGATCTGACGCTTAAGATCAGCGCGAAACAGGAAACAGGACTTGATGAACTGCTGGGAAGCATTGAAGAGATACTTGACAGGCAGAAGGTCTGCTTTGAAAAGGTATTTCCGTACAATGACGCGGGCAGGATAGCAAGGATAAGGAAGTACGGAAAGCTTGAGATCGAAGAATACAGACCGGACGGAATATATATCAAGGCGTTTATCCCGAAAAGGATATTTAAAGAGATGTTTTAGGAGGACATTCTATCATGAGCATGGCAGATGACATTTTTATAAATATGTGCAGGGACATTATTGACAACGGTTTTTCCACAGAGGGAATGAAGGTGAGACCGCGCTGGGAGGACGGAACGATGGCGCACACCATCAAGAAGTTCGGCGTTGTCAACAGGTACGATCTCAGAAAGTAATTTCCGGCGATAACGCTCAGAAGGACGCTGATCAAAAGCTGCATAGACGAGATACTGTGGATATGGCAGAGAAAATCCAATAACATACATGATCTTAAGCCTCATATCTGGGACAGCTGGGCGGATGAGAACGGCTCGATAGGAAAAGCCTACGGTTATCAGATGGGTGTAAAGCATAAATATCCGGAAGGCATGATGGATCAGGTGGACAGGGTCTTGTATGATCTTAAGAACAATCCTTTCAGCAGGAGGATAATGACGAATATTTACGTGCATGCGGATCTGAGCGAGATGAACCTTTATCCTTGCGCCTACAGCATGACTTTTAATGTGACGGTCGATAAAGAGTCCGGAAAGAAGGTTTTAAACGCTATACTGAACCAGAGATCCAACGACGTGCTTGCAGCAAATAACTGGAACGTATGCCAGTATGCCGCGCTTTTGCATATGTTTGCGCAGGTAAACGACATGATAGCGGGCGAGCTGGTGCATGTGATAGCGGATGCTCATATCTATGACAGGCATGTGCCGATAATAAAAGAGCTTATCGAAAGACCGACATATCCGGCTCCGGTATTTTATATGAATCCGGATATAAAGGATTTCTACGAATTTACGACAGACGATTTCAGACTGGATAATTATGTGACAGGACCTCAGGTCGAGATACCGATCGCGGTCTGAAACGGTCTGAGACTGTTTGAAAGAGCTTAGACGGTATGAACATGATACGGTTTAATTGTGTCTGAGTCTGATAAAGGGAAGGAGTTATATGCAGATAATAGCGACAGTAGACAATAACTGGGCGATGCGCAGCAAGGGCAGGCCGTGTGTAACGATCCCGGCGGACCTGAGGTTCATCAGGCAGCTGACGAAGAACAAGGTTTTGGTTATGGATAAGGAAATCCTTGACAATCTTCCTTCAGGAATGCCATTTGCCGAAAGAAAAAACATAGTTTTTACAACCGACAGGAATTTTAAGATCAGGGGAGCGGAGGTTGTAAATGATCTTGAAAGCTTAAGAAAGCTCCTTTCGGGATATGATGAGCAGGATGTATTCATTACGGGCGGAAATACCCTTATCGGGGAATTTATTAATGACTGTGATACGCTGCATATTACGAAGGTGGATCATGAGTACCGGGCGGATGAGTATTTTCCACTCGGAAAGGAATTTGAAGAGTTTGTCATAGCAGAAGAATCTGAGGAACAGACTCTTTATGATCTTGAATACTATTTTTTCAGGTTCGAAAGAAAAGGATAGAACATATAATGTACTAATGAGATTATATGGAGCTATTATGGATTTTGGCGACTTTTATGTAAGGGTTACGGATATGACTGACATGCATCCCGTAGGGGATGCGTTTGTCAGTATTTTTTTTACCGGAGATCCCGACGCCAAGGGTATGGAACTAATGACCGATGAAAGCGGGATCACGCCGACTGTAAGGCTTGAGACGCCGCCTTTTTCCTACAGTCAGCAGCCGGATTCGATGATGCCGTATTCGCTTTACACCGTTATTGTAAGGGCGCAGGGGTATGAGGAATGCGTAGTGTCCGGCAATGAGATATTTGCGGACACTCCCGGTTTTCTGAATGTGCGGCTGCTTCCGGCGGCTGCTTCGGGAAGCGCGGAGAGCATTGATATCGCGCCGCATACGTTATACGGGGATTATCCGCCGAAGATAAAAGAGGAAGAGATAAAGCCGGAAACAGGTTCGGGAGAGATAGTCCTGAGCAAAGTAGTGATACCGCAGTATATCATAGTCCACGACGGACCTCCGGATGACAGGAGCGCCAGGGATTATTATGTGACCTATAAGGATTATATTAAAAATGTGGCGTGTTCGGAGATCTATCCTACATGGCCGCAGGCAGCGATACTTGCCAATATCCTCGCGATAATGTCATTTACATTAAACAGGGTATATACCGAGTGGTACAGAAATAAAGGTTACTCATTTACCATAACAAGTTCGACCGCATACGATCATAAATGGATATATGGAAGAAATTATACGGATAATGTGGAAAGCGCGGTCGATACTGTATTTACCAACTATCTTTCAAGACCGAATGTAAAACAGCCGATACTTACCCAGTACTGCGACGGCAAGAGGGTGAGCTGCCCGGGATGGATGTCGCAGTGGGGGTCGAAATACCTGGCTGACAGAGGGCTGACGGCGATCGAGATACTGAGAAATTATTATGGTGATGATATCTATATCAATACTGCGTCGCAGGTCTCCGGAATACCGTCTTCCTATCCCGGATATCCGATATCAAGGGGAAGCCGTGGAGATAAAGTGCTTACGATACAGAATCAGCTGAATGTGATAGCGGGCGCGTTTCCTGCGATACCGAAACTTAAAGAGGACGGCATTTTCGGGCCTGCGACGGAGAATTCCGTTAAGATATTCCAGAAAGTATTCAATAAACCTCAGACCGGAATCGTCGATTTTGCGACCTGGTACAAGATATCTGAGATATATGTGGGAGTAAGCCGTATAGCCGAGCTCAGATAATAATGGACAGGGTAAGAAGGCTGACCGGTCTGTGCGGTGAAGACGGAAACCGCCTGTTCCCTATGCTTTCGGGCAGGGGGATAGGCGCAGCCATTATCGATACCGGGATCAGTCCGCATATGGATTTCGGGACCGGAAGGGAATCGAGGATAAGAGCTTTCAGGGATTTTGTCAATAAACGGCCGCTGCTTTATGATGACAGCGGTCACGGGACCCACGTGGCAGGAGTGCTCGCGGGAAACGGTCAGGCATCGGCGGGAAGATATGAAGGCATTGCCTGCGGAGCCGACCTGATAATAGCGAAGGCGCTTGAACGAAACGGAAACGGCAGCGCCGCTGATGTTATCGGCGCGATCGAATGGATATTGGATATAAGAAAACAGTTTAATATAAAGATAGTAAATATTTCCATAGGAACCGGCACCGGTCAGAGAACGGCTGAGGACAGCAGGCTGGTAAGAAGCGTGGAAACCCTATGGGAAGAGGGGCTTGTGGTATGCGCGGCGGCGGGTAATAACGGACCGCTTGAAAAAAGCATAGCTATGCCGGGAATATCAAGGAAGATAATAACGGTAGGAGCGATGGACGATGAGATCAGGACATTTATGGATAACCGGATAGTAAGAGATTATTCGGGAAGAGGACCGACGATCAATGCGGTGGTCAAACCGGAAATAGTGGCGCCGGGAAGCAATGTCGTTTCCTGCGCCGGCATCCGGGGTTATTCAATGAAAAGCGGGACCAGCATGTCTACTCCTGTAGTAAGCGGCCTGATAGCTCTTTTGCTGGAAAAATATCCGGATATGACTAATGTAGAGGTCAAAAAACGGCTTAAAAAGACGGCAAAAGACATAGGTAAGGATAAAAAAATACAGGGCTGGGGAGCCGTTGACGCGGTAAAGTTTTTGAGTTTATAAAAAAATTTAAAATTTCTATATGAAAAGAAAAGAATATTTGCTATAATAGTGCGACAGGTTTTTTGACCTGTCGCATTCTAAGATAAGAAAGGACTTAATAAAATGGCTAAAAGAGATGACATTCATAAGGTACTGATTATCGGATCCGGACCTATAATCATAGGTCAGGCATGTGAATTTGACTATTCCGGAACGCAGGCATGCAAGGCATTAAAGAAGCTCGGTTATGAGATCGTGCTTGTTAATTCCAATCCCGCAACTATAATGACGGATCCCGGAATTGCAGATTATACTTACATAGAACCATTAAATGTTCACCGTCTTGAACAGATCATAGAAAAGGAAAGACCTGACGCGATACTTCCGAACCTTGGAGGACAGTCGGGACTCAATCTCTGCTCGGAACTGTCAAAAGAAGGCATACTCGATAAATACGGCGTTAAAGTTATAGGCGTACAGATCGACGCCATCGAAAGAGGCGAAGACAGGATCGAATTCAAGAATACCATGAATAAGATCGGCATCGAGATGGCAAGGAGCGAGGTTGCATATTCGGTAGAAGAAGCTCTGGATATCGCCGGAAGACTCGGTTATCCGGTAGTTCTACGTCCTGCCTATACCATGGGCGGCGCAGGCGGCGGTCTTGTCTATAATGTAGATGAATTAAAGACTGTATGCGCAAGAGGACTTAAGGCGAGTCTTGTTGGACAGGTTCTTGTAGAAGAGTCCATACTCGGATGGGAAGAGCTTGAGCTTGAGGTCGTAAGAGACGCAAAGGGCAATATGATCACAGTCTGCTTCATAGAGAATATCGATCCTCTGGGAGTTCATACCGGAGATTCCTTCTGCAGCGCGCCAATGCTCACTATTTCTGAAGAGTGTCAGGCAAGGCTTCAGGAACAGGCTTACAGGATAGTTAATGAAGTTCAGGTAATAGGCGGAACCAATGTACAGTTTGCCCATGATCCGGTTACCGACAGGATCATCGTCATAGAGATCAATCCAAGAACTTCGCGTTCTTCGGCACTTGCTTCAAAAGCTACAGGTTTCCCTATCGCTTTGGTATCGGCAATGCTCGCGAGCGGCATAACACTTGACGAGATACCTTGCGGCAAATACGGAACTCTTGATAAATATAAACCTGACGGCGATTATGTGGTTATCAAGTTCGCGAGATGGGCTTTTGAGAAATTCAAAGGCGTTGAAGACAAGCTTGGTACACAGATGAGAGCCGTAGGCGAAGTAATGAGTATCGGAAAGAATTATAAGGAAGCTTTCCAGAAAGCGATAAGAAGTCTTGAGAACGGTAGATACGGTCTCGGATTCGCGAAAGACTTCAATTCAAAGACAAAGGAAGAGCTTTTGTCAATGCTCATCACTCCTTCAAGCGAGAGACAGTTCATAATGTATGAAGCCATCAGAAAGGGCGCTACCAACGATGAGCTCTTCGAGCTTACCAAGATCAAGCATTATTTCCTCGATCAGATGAGA
>CACZSY010000087.1 GCA_902783965.1 uncultured Lachnospiraceae bacterium | reverse complement strand
TCCCATTATGATCTATTAATGTGAAGTTAAAAACCAAAAGATGGCCTTTTTTATATCTTTAAGGCACCCACTTTACATTAACAATTCATTTACATTAAACCTTAAAATAGGAGTTGTGTCACACCCAAAGCAGGGTGAGATAATACTGAACGACTCGTATCTCACACTTGGGGAGTACTATCAGGTAGCTATCCTGCCAACCGGTGTTAAAAAGCCGAAGCACAAGCCAAGTGTTGAAGGTGCTGTCGGAGATGTGGCAACAGCTGTTATAGCAAAACTGAGAAATGAGGTCTTTACATCGTTGGGTGGGCTTAACGCAGGAATAATGCGTGCTTTGGAGACTTTTAACGATAAACCGTTTCAGAAAAGGTTCGGCAGTAGGAACCTTATATTTGAAAACGAAGAGAAACCATTGTTGAGAGCATTGCCGATGGTCCCATATGAAGTTTGCGAATGGTCATACAGGCACAAGGTCGGCAATAACTCTCACATATGGTGGAATAAAGGCCAGTATTCCGTTCCCAGCAGATATATTGGTCAGAAAGTGGATGTTAAATATAACAGCCAACTTGTCTACATCTACTATAACAGAACAGAGATAGCAAAGCATCAGAGACTTTCTGCATCTGCAATAAACGGTATACGTACAGATCCGAGTCATCTTCCATTTCCGTTAAAGAAAGATATATCCGTGGATGATCTCAGAGATGCGGCAAGGGACATCGGACCTAACACTTTTGAACTTATAAGGCGTATCTTTGACGAATCAAAGATAGTGATCCAGCCTGTACAAACCGTGAGGTCCATACTTTCAATCGCTGACCAGTTCAGCCCGGAAGTGCTTGATAAAGCATGTGAAAAGGCAATGAAACAGTATCACACTCCTTTTTACAAGGTTATCTATTCACACGCCAAAAGCATTAACGCAGCAAAGGAATTAAAGGAATTCAGAGAAAATAATTCAAAATCCGGCATTATAAGAGGTGCCGATTATTACAAGAAGGGAGCTTCAAAATAATGAATATCGAATTAAAGAAAGTTTTGTCCACATTGGAACTTGGGGATCTGGTAAGGATAATTGAAATGCAGGAAAGGGACATAACACTTGTGGACATGAGTTATGACGAAAGGCTTGAACTTCTGCTTTCAACCCTTGTACAGGAGCGTGAGAATAAACTCATAAACAGGCTAATAAAGAATGCGTATTTTAAGTATCCTACAGCCAGTTTGGCCTCTCTTGATTATGATTCGAGACAGATCAAGAAAAGCACGATCATGAACCTTGCTTCGATGGCATTTATCGGAAGTGCAACAAATCTTATCATCACAGGTCCTACAGGTGCCGGAAAGACCTATCTTTCATGTGCTTTGGGAATAGAAGCATGTAAGCAGACTTACAGGGTGTTATACATCAGAATGCCTGATCTTATGAGAAACTTTGAGAATCAGAGGGATAACCTTAGAGAACTCACAAAGTATAGAAAGCGGATCGGTAATTACCACCTGTTGATCCTTGATGAGTGGCTTAACTACAAAGTCACAGAAAAGGAGGCAAAGATCCTTTACGAGTTGTTTGAACAACGCAGTGGGAACAATCCGACTATATTTGTCGGCCAGTATCCTGTGGATGAATGGCACGAAAGGCTTGGTGGCGGAACGCAGGCTGATTCCATTATGGACCGTATCATTCATAACGCATACGAAGTTCCAACCAGCGAAACAAACTTAAGAAAGATCTATGACAGCAAAAAGCTCATGAAGCTTATTGGTGTGATAGAATCTTAATTTCATGATTTTAAATCATGCTTTTGCCACAGTCTCTTACAAAAGCATGGCATTCAAAAAGGCACCCTCGATAGAAATTCTGTCGAGGGTGATACTATATCTTGTGGTTGTATGGGATAAAAAATATAGAGAAACATAGTGGCTCTCAAGTAAGAAACCGGTGGCTCTCAAGCGAGATAATATTCAGCTATTGATAATATCTAATAAAAAAATAAAAAATTTTAAAAAATCATGGAGATATTTTTGCATTTTTAGAGTCTAATAAGTAAAGGGAAAGAGGTGATGATAAATGGATAACGGTGCCGGTAGCTACCATCGTTTTCTTGAAGGTGATGAACAAGGAATAGTTGAAATTATAATAAACTATAGGGACGGGTTGATCCTCTATTTGAACGGAATTGTCTTAAATATCCATATCGCCGAGGAACTTGCGGAGGAGACATTTGCAAAACTTATCGTGAATAAACCGAAATTCAAAGGGAAAAGTACCTTCAAAACCTGGCTCTATTCGATCGGACGAAATGTTGCAAAAAGTTTTCTGAAGCACAAAGCAAGATACCCATCAGTTTCGATAGAAGATTATGAAGGACTTTCGGATGAACAGGAAAGTCTTGAAAAGCAGTATATCAGGCAGGAAAGGAAACTGATCCTTCATAGAGCTTTATCAAAACTAAATTCAGAGTATCGACAGATATTATATCTTAAATTTTTTGAAGATATGGATAATTCAGAGATTTCGATAATCATGAAAAAGAATGCACGACAGATCTCAAACAGTATTTATAAAGCCAAGCAGTCATTAAAAGCAGAACTTGAGAAGGAAGGTTTTGATTATGAAGAATTATGATGAAACGGTAGAGAGCGTTTTACAGCGCAGTAGAATTTTAATAAAAGAAAGAGAAGAAAAAAGACGAAAGATGAGAAGAGCGATAGGATTTTCAGCTTCCGCTTTATGCATAGGAACACTTCTGATCGCAGTAGTATTAAACATACGTTCTGATCCGAAAGAAACGGGTAATATGCATGATGTGGACGGAAAGAATACACTAATCTCCAACACATCTGAAAGGCAGAATGATGTCCCATCAGAAATTAGCATAAAAGATGCGACTTCAAATGTTGATGAAAAGGATAAAAAAGAATCGGAGCAGAAAAAAGATCCGGCTCAGATAAGTAATCCCGGTATTTCAGCAGATGATCCACGCATAATCTGGGGCGAAAGAGAGGACTTTGATTGCGGTGAAGGAGAATGGAACGGGAAAACAATCGGCACAGATCTGTCACATAGGCTGTATTACGATACAGATCCGGACAGTATATATGCAGTCAAGGTTCAGGCAAGAATTCTATACGATTTTTACAGATACTATAATGATGAAAACGGAAAAGATGAAAAAGATAAGTTCAATGACGAATTTACTTACAAGGGAAAGAATCTGGCGTGGTATGATGCAGAATACGATAAAGAACAGGAGATGTCTAATCGGTTAAAAACTCTGCATTTTATAGGTGATGATTTAAAATACGGCGAACAATTATACGCACAGGGAGGAACCGACGGATATATATATAGATGGACCAAGGAATCCTATGATGAGATGGTCTCATTTATAGGAAAAGAGCTTATAGATAAATATATTGTAGACGGTGAGTTCCTTCGTGAAAAACTCGAATATGATATGTCCCAGCCAAGTTCATACTCAGCACGGCAAGAATGCTATGCTGCTATTGAAGCTTGTGAAAAGTATACATTGGATAAAGCAGAGGAGAGGCTGAAAGCGGAAAACATTCAGTACGAAAGGAAAAATGTGGTTTATTATATGCCTATTGAAAAATATCTTGTTTCAGAAATCCATAATAGTGAAGATGAAGAGTATGATGAAGAGTATTATTATATGATAGAAAGAAATGAGCAGTATCTTATAATATATACAACTAAAGAGCAGCTGGCTGCATTTAGTCCGGACTATTATCCTTCAAATCTGGTATATAATCTGGCAAGAAAATGCGATAAGGAAGGAAACCCATTTGAACCATCTGACCAATAAAATTGGGATATAGGGTCATATGGAAAAATCAAAAGTGTGATAGAAGATAATTTCTGACTCATCCTTTTAGTATATTTAATAGAAAAACCCAAGGAGTAATGGATGATGATATTTCAATCTATTACTCCTTGGGTAATGGTGTTTTAGTTATTGATCAGTTTTATTTAGAGGCTATAAAAGCTATCGGAGGAGTTTATGGAAAGTGTTAGCAGAAAATATAATAATATCACATATATAAAAGTATGTTGTATATTTGGAAGAAGTCCTTATTATCCTCAAGCCAGACTTAGGGCAAAAGGCGTATCAGGTTCATATTATACAATATGGAGCCCTGACAATTATCATGGCTAT
>CACZSY010000086.1 GCA_902783965.1 uncultured Lachnospiraceae bacterium | reverse complement strand
TAACTTAGGGAGACAAAAAACTGCTTCGGAACTGCTGCTTGGTATGGAAAATCACTTAAAAGCACTACTTTTTCAGCAGTCTCGAACGGTTCTCTGTCTCCTTTACATGATAAAAACTGTTACAATAATGCAATGTACTCAAGAATATGAAAGAATATTAGCATTTAATGAAGATACAGTTATCCCAAGCTTGGAAAAATCCGGCCGTTAGGGCCGGATTTTCACCGATTAGAAGGGGGCTGTAGCAACTATCTATTGCTACAGCCCCTTTTTACATGTATATTACATTAAGAGCTTAACACAAAGCATTGTAAGATCATCAAACTGAGGTGCGTCTCCTACAAATTCATCTACAGATGCTTTGATATTTTGAAGCAGTATCTTAGGAGCAGCATTCGGATCCTTATTAAGTGCTTCGATCATTCTGTCTGTTCCAAACAGCTCGTTTTCCGAATTGGTAGCTTCCGGTACGCCATCGGTGTAGAGGAAGAGTGCTCCTCCCTTTTCGATGGTAAATTCGTAATCCTTATAACGCATGCCTTCCATTCCACCGATCACGAAACCATGCTTGTCTTTATATATCTCAAATTCACCGTTCGCTTTTCTTATCATCGGATATTCATGTCCGGCATTGGCAGCAATGACATTACCTGTGGTAAGATCGAGGATACCTAACCAGACTGTTACGAACATTTCTTCATCGTTATTCTTACATACCTGCGTATTGACCTGTTCAAGAACTCTGGCAGGACTTCCGCCCATTAATGCATAGTTATTGACAAGGATCTTAGACATCATCATGAACAGCGCAGCAGGCACTCCTTTTCCGGAAACATCAGCCATTACCATTCCGAGATGATCATCGTCTATCAGGAAGAAATCATAGAAATCTCCGCCGACTTCTTTCGCAGGTGTCATTGAAGCAAATATATCAAATTCAGGTCTTTCCGGAAATGCAGGGAAAATATTAGGAAGCATATCCGCCTGGATCTTGGTTGCCAGCTCAAGTTCAGCACCGATCCTTTCTTTTTCGGCAGTAATGGTTTTAATCTGTTCTATGAAATTAACAGTCTTTTGCGAAAGTGAAGCAAATGATTCAGCCAGCACCTCGATCTCATCGCCGGTGCGGTATGCATCATCCATTTCAAATAACAGATCCGTTCCGCTCAGATCGGCTATGCGCCGGGTCATTTTCTCAACAGGTCTTACGATCCTGCCGGCGAGTATGAGAGCAGCGCCGGTGCAGATAAACATTAACAAAACTATCGCTATGATCGTTGACTTAAGGGATTGGCTGAGGCCATCTTCATATTTACTTCTGGCTTTATTGTTGATCCTGTCATATTCCTCCATCATAATGTCTGTAGAACGATGGGTAATATCCTTTTCGACGAAAGAAACAACAGCCCAACCGACAGAAGATATGGAAGAACCTGTCATAAAGTAATCTTTTCCGTTGATATTGATAAGTTTTATGCCTGTATTACCGGAAAGGGCAGCAGTTATGAATTCTGCAAGATCTTTATTGTCGCTTTTTCGAAGATCTGAAGCTTCATCGGAAGTCTTAACGGTAAACACTCCGTTGTTTTCAGGAGCAAATATTACCTGTCCCTCGTTATTGACAACACTGATAAAGCCGCTTGCATTCGATGACTGGTCAACATAATCAGCCATGGCGTTTAAGAAAAGATCCGCTCCTACAACACCGATAAGCTGTCCGTCAAGATAGATCGGTGCAGAACACTCTATACCGACATTATCGGTATATGTATCATATTCTATTCCGGAAAAACATAATTCACCAGCTTCAACGGCGCCTGTATACCAAGGTCTTTCGCGGATCGGGAAAGGGGTAAGATTGCCGTTGCTGTCATATTTAGCAGCCGGGATATTGTCAACACAGATCAATGTTCCGTCAGACAGCCCGATAAAACAGTTGTTCATGTATTCCGAAGTAGAACACATTGCAACCATCGTTTCACTCATATAAGAGGCAATTCCAAGATATTCAGATGAGGTATAGTCAACACCTTCTTCGTATAGCACCTGCGCTGTATATTTTCCTTCATTGGCAGGATCCGGAAGAGAAGGCTGACGCTTTGCCAGTAGATCTTTATGGGCGAAAAGCTCACTGGCAATATTGCTCAATGTTGCAACATCTGTCTTAAGATCGTTAAACATGTCATCTGCAATATATGCCTGAAGCAGATTAGTCTTGACCATTGCACTATCAATGACCTGGTTCATAGTGTTTTCGGAAAGCTGGCTTATTGTATCCTGCTGCTCAACATTTGTCTCATTCACAACCTCTGAAAGCTGTTTAGACTGATAGATTGAAAAGGCGGCAAGTACACCAACCAGCAATAGCAGCGCTATCAGGACAAGATTATATATCTTTTGTTGAAGTCCACCCAGAGTTATTCCAAATATTTTTCTCACTTTTTAACCAATTCCTTTTTCAGTGTGAGCATGTTATGACCGTTAACATATTCGTATTTAACATCATCCATACTTTTCTTTACCATAAATATGCCAAGACCGCCGATCTGTCTTTCGTTTGCAGCTAAAGTGACATCCGGATCACTCTTTGCGAGAGGGTCAAAAGGCAATCCATTGTCGATAAGAGTTATATCGGCACAGAGAGGCTCATGCGTTATCTCGACACGGACTGTTGCCGGACCGGGACCGTTTTCATAGGCATAATGCGCTATGTTGACGAATATCTCTTCAACTGCGATATCTATCTGCATCTGTATCTTCATAGGACAATCAACCTCTTCAAGCTGACTGTCCACAAATGCGAGTACTTCGGGAAGATTATCTACTAAAGCTTTTGTCTCATATTCTTTCATATGCTTTGTTCACCTTTTCTGTTCATTTATAAATGGACATGATCGTTTTAATAAACAGCAATGAGTTTTTGATATGTAATATCCTACTCAATGGTAAGTATATCCTGGAATCCGGTTACTTCAAAGATATCCATGATATCACTGCTTACATTGATCAGCTTCATCTCGCCCTTCTTGCTCATTATCTTCTGAGCAGAAAGAAGTATCCTGAGTCCGGCAGAAGAAATGTAGTCAACTCCGGCAAAATCGAAGATGAGATTCTTGCAGCTGTCGTAACTCTCCGAAAGTGAATCCCCGAGAACAGGAGCGGTTGTTGTGTCGATCCTTCCATCGATCTTAACTGTTAATGTGTCATTGTCCAAAACTTTTTTGATATCCATTTCTTTTCATCCTTTTCTGGTTTGTATATTTTGTTATGCATAAATGATCCGCATATATTTCTGATCACAATATACTCGTTTTTTATCCTTTATGGAATCACAGAAGACAGGGAACGCTTCCTGTTTCCCCGGAACGTTCCATGTCTCCACCTGTCATTCTATTTTCCTGTAGGCATGAAACCTGCAAGTGCCTGAGCCATGTTGAATGCCGGCATTGTCTGGAGCCAGATATGTCCGGGTCCTGTTATTACGGTATTAAAGAACCCTTCACCGCCAAAGAATTTGTTCTTGAGTCCCGGAACAGTCTTGATCTCCATGGTACATGTTGCAGACATAGCTGCAAGATTACCTGTATCTACGATCATCTGCTGGCCTGCTGCAAGATCATATTCAACTACATGTCCGTCAAATTCAACAAAGCATAAACCGCTGCCGCTTACCTTCTGCATGATGAAGCCTTCACCGCCGAATAAGCCTGCGCCGAGATTCTTTCTGAAGAATACTTCCAGTGAAACACCCTTTTCACATCCGAGGAATGCTGATTTCTGAAGGATCATCGGCTGGTTTGGAGTTATTTCAAATGCCTGAATGGAACCCGGAAAACTTGATGCCATGGCAAGAATTCCCTCGCCGCCCTGTGCTGTATAGATATTCTGGAATATACTCTCTCCGCTGAAAGCCCTTCCAAACATCTTTCCGATGCCGCCGCCTGAAGTCTCCATCTTCATATTAGGGGACATCCATGACATTGCGCCGCCTTCGGTAATGAGCTGCTCACCTGAATCAAGTGTACAGATAACAACCGGAAGATTTCCACCCCGAATTTCATATTTCATATTTTGTTACCTCCATTATTATCATGATATAAGATAGTAATATTTTAAAACAAATCCGGCCGTAAGTAAATATTTTTTATGATAATGAGGAAGCATTATGCCCGTTTTGATTGACTTGAAATCAAAGAATAAGTATACTACTAAAAGTATTAACAGAACCGGTCGGAGGAAACAGATGAACAGAAAAATGATAAAGAAGATATTTTTATGACAGCATCAGTTTTGATGCTTACAGCTGCTATGCCGGCAGCGCGGTTTACAGCGACAGCTGAGATGGAATGGTCTTCCGATTCCCAAAACCATAAGACTGCTGTTAAAGTGGATCCGGTCGGCCACAGTGAAGAGTGCTGCGCGGTCGTTTATAATAATACCAATGGACTTCCGACATCCGAGGCCAATGCGATAGCGGAGACATCTGAGGGCTTCATCTGGATAGGAAGCTACAGCGGACTTATCAGATATGACGGCAACAGCTTTGAAAGACTGGCATAGGCAACAGAACTGGGAAGCATTACAGCATTATTTGTAGACAGCAAAGACAGACTCTGGATCGGAACCAATGACAGCGGACTGGCTGTAATGGAGCGAGGCGAGATCAAAAGGTGGACAAAAAAAGAGGGAATGATGTCTTCTTCAATAAGGAATATAGCAGAAGACAAGGACGGAGTGATATATGCGTCCACAACCATGGGAATCGCGGTAATTGACAGCAGCCTTAATCTGAGATTTATCGATGATGATAGAATTTCCCATAAATATATCGATGATCTCTTATATGAAGAACAGGGAGCCATATACGGACTGACCAATGAGAGTGAGATATTTACGATTGTTGACGGGAAGATCGTTGATTATATCGATAACAAAGAACTTGGCTTCGATTCTATAGGCTGCATCATCGCTGATCATGACAATCCCGGTTACGTATTTATTGAGACCGGTAATTCACAGTTCAGGTATGGAAGTTTTAAGGATAAATTCAAAAATGCCAAGACTATAGATATTTCACCGCTCAATTATGTGTCGAGATTCCGTTTTATTGACGGAAAACTCTGGATATGCACCAGAAACGGTGTAGGTGTTTATGACGGCAATAAATTTTCAGTGATCGAAAATGTACCTTTGAATAGAAGAGAATCAAGCTCTCACTTGGAGGCCTAAGCCCGCTTCAATACAGAATGAAACTGGGGCTTATTGCAGCATGATTGGCAGTGG
>CACZSY010000085.1 GCA_902783965.1 uncultured Lachnospiraceae bacterium | reverse complement strand
GGTGCTGGGTTCAAGCCCAGTACCTGTCAGGATTGCGAAGCAATCCGTTTTATATGAGCAAGCAGCGAAGCAGATTGCGAATTGACTTCGGAGGTTGATAAGGTTAAGATAAGAGACCGGAGTATTTTCGGATATAAGTTGAATGAATAATCTCTTCAAATATTTGGAGAGATTATTTTTTTTCCATGCACACGTCCGGCGTAAGGCTTTTTCTGTTTTTGGATCTTTTTGATGTTGTAGAATTTTGGAGAAACGAATATAATAGAAACCAACACGGTAGAGCTTTTATGTTTGAGGAAAACGAAATGGACATTAATGGCTGATTCCAGCCGGTATTAAAAGGTCTGAGAAACAAAAAAGATATCCGAAGGTGAAGAGGATACTGTAAAGCATTATCAGAAAAGCAAACTGCCGCCATATTATATCAGCAGCAACGTAAAAGCGAGAATCCTTCAGATGCTGCCGGATGGACTGAGGGAAGAGCTTAAATCAGAAATGCAGAGGTAAGCCGGCAGGCTGCAGTTTCTCTGACATATCGACCATTGGGAAAGCAAGGGAATATGTCACCGATATGTAAATACTCAGGCGAGATCTGGAAAACAAAACAGAAGAATCATTACACGAGAAAGAGGTGCCACGTATGTCAAAACAGGTTGATCCGCAGACTGCTTCAAAGCAGATGGAAGAATATGAAAAAGAACAGGAAAGAATTCAGAAAGAGCGCAGGGAAAAAGCGGAAAAGGCGAGACGCAAGATCTTTGGAGACGGGAAAAATCTTTCGCAGTTAGCCAAGGAAAGCTTCAGACTCGATGAGAACCGCCAGCAGATGAAGGCCTTGCTGTACATTTATGCTGAAGAATATAAAAATGAAGAAGTGATAAAGAATGATCCGAAGATGAAAAAGCTTCTCGGAAAGATCAGCCAATATGCGCAGATCGATACCAATGCTCTTGATGAGGGCAATGAGAAGCGTAACGAGGAAAATAAGTTAGTCAAAGAGATATATCAGGACTTGACTAAGAATCTTACGGATATCGAGAACAGACTTGAAAAGAACGTTCAGGACATTCAGGCGGATACGGAGAACAAGGTTGAGGATCTGCTGGATGATCCTGCATTTGTCAAGCAGTATAAGATGATCGCAGATCTTAATGCCTGTTTTGAAATGCAGGTAAATGGCAATCTTGACCTTAATATCAAGAATGAAGAAGGCGCTCATTTTGTAAATGCGGTCGGAAAACCTATCGAAATGAAAAAATCAGCTTCGCTTCCGGCAGACAGGCAGCATGAGATCGATATGAGTACCGAACCGCTCTTTCCGCATGAGCCGTCGATCAATGATATCAAGCAGATGGGTCTGGGAGACTGCTATCTTATGTCGAGCCTTTCCGCTATTGTTTCCGAGCATCCTGAAAAGATCAAGGACGCCATAAGGGATAACGGGGACGGAACGGTAACGGTGCGATTCTTTGCGACTTCAAGGGCGTCGGAGGATGAACCGCCTAAGAAGGAACCGGTATATGTACAGGTTGATAAGAAGATCCCGAATAACAGCACAACTGCGGCAAACTGTCTGTGGGCGCAGATGATAGAGCGCGCTTATGTGGCTTCAGGACTGCATTTGAGGGGGATTGATGAGAGAAATACGTTAAAGAGCGCCAACGACGCGAGACCTGTGCCGGAAAACATTGATGAATTATATGAAAAATATAAAAAAATGCCGGAAGGGGAAAGACCGACAAAGGAAGAGTGCCCGTGGTTATTTGACGATAACGGCAATCTGAAACCATGGAAACCGGATTATAAAGATATAGAGAGCGGAAATCAGGGAGTATTTTTAGACCATTTTCTGGAAGAACCTACTGATTATACCGTAAAAAGGCTGAAGACTGTCGGCAATGCGGACGGTATCGTATATTATAATGATCTGATGCAGAGACTGTATCAGGAAAATCTTGAGAATAACAAGGTTCCGCCGCAGAAGATGGAAGCCTACAGGCAGACGGGAGAAAAGCTTAAGGGAAATGCCTTCAGCAAGGCAGAAGTGCTTCATGCCGCGATTTCGGGAAGCTATCAGACGGCAGAAGAGCTTAGAAGCAGTGAAGAGACTTCTAAAGAGCTTTCAATCTGCAGTGATGTGATGCGTCAGATCTCGACGACAATGAATGATCTTTTCAGGGATCCGGAAAAGAAGCATACAGAGGCGGAAATATATGATACTTTCATGAAAGAGCTGGATGAGGGCGTCAACAGAAGAGACGAGAGCGAGAATCGGTATTTTGATAAAGTAAAAGACTTCTTTAAAGAAAACAAGAGCCTTGTGGTAAGCATGGTCAATCCGGACCTTGGGAAAAAGAGAAATTACAGCAGCAGAGAAGAAGAGATTTATAACGAGATCGAAAGAGCGATCGCAAGAAATGATGCTGTGGGAGCTTCCACGCCTCCGCACGATGAAGGTGACGTTAAGAAAAAGAACGGCATTAATTATAATCATGCCTATACGGTTATCGGGGTTGAAACTGATATAGTTGACGGACATGAAGTAAAATTTGTTAATGTTAGAAACCCGCATGGTTCCAACATCGGAAGAGAGTATCATTTTGAAAACGGAACTCTTACCTCAAAAGAGACAGATAAGGCGAAAGACGGTATTACGAGGGTTGAATTAAAAGATTTTGTAAATGATTTTGAATACCTGAGCATTAACCAGTTGTCGCCGGATAAAGAGAATCAAAAGGAGAAGGGTCCCTTTACGGAGGACAAAGAAGAAAAAAGAACTATCTCAAGACAGGATATCAGCAAATATTCAAGATCCATGCTTGAGACAGCGAAGTTCCTTGAAGAGTTAAAGGGAGGAACTGAGCAGGAACAGAAGGCAAGGCAGGAGCTTGTTAAGAGCCTTCGTGACACTTCAAAGGAACTCAGTTATCAGTTCGGTCAGAAAAGAAGCGAACTTGGAAGTATTATCGCAGGCGGCATAGGCGGAGCCATGAACCGATATAAAGATGCGCTTGAAAAGGCCCATGTCAAGGAAGGCAGCAGGCGTATCAAGGCATGGCATGTGCTTGATGAAATGGTCGACAGCGCAAAGGAAGGACTTGACAGTCCTTATGACAGATATAAGAAAGTAATTGCCGAGAAATTGTGCGATTATCATCTGGGCGGAAAACGTCTTGATGAAGTTTGTTCATCTGCAATGAGGGATCAGGTCCTTAACCGTATAAAGGATCATGAGGCTGTATCAGATAAGGTAAAAAGCGGCAAGCTTATTGATTATTATGATCTCAGCAATAAGTATAAAGCTGTTGATTTCAGTAACCACCAGAATATACCTAAGGATATCAAGGATGATCTGATGGGGATCAACTATGCGGTTTCTGAAAAGACCGGAAGATGTTTTTCTGCGGAGATGGCGGAGCAGATCAGGCCGGCAGCGCCGGGAAGTATGGAAGGAATACACCGTGCAGTCGGCGTTCTTGAAAAGATAGATGAACTTACGGATGATCTTATCAGGAGTGATGAGGGAAAGAAACTGTCAACAGCACTGTTTACAGCTGTTGAAAAATGCAAGGAGCTGGATTCGGATAAAGACAAGAAAGACAGGATCTCCTACGAGGAGAAGGAAGAATTAAGGCGTATATATGGAGAGCTTAATAAGGAAGCCAAAGCATTTTTAAAGAATCCGGGCAATGCTCATGATCTTGTTAAGCAGACTGTAAACGGACTCGTATCTTATTCGAACCATCTTTGTGAAGCACTGGATCAGGAGATGGCATTTGAAAGACAGAAGATGCAGCAGGATTATGAGAAGCACGGTTATGTCATAGCAGACCATGACAAACAGAACAGGATCGACAACTGGTTCGAAGGCTTCAGTAATCTCGTGGATAAAGGTTCGGGAAGCTGGGATCATATCAGGATACTTTCCGGAGATCCGCCTCAGCCGACAAAGCTGTTTACCAAGAATCCTTTCGCAGACAGCGGTAAGAAGACGCTTGAAAGCGATAAAGAGATTTTCTTACTTAAAGAAAAGATCTACAATATGGCTAAACAGGGCAATCTGTTCATCACCGATCAGGACGGTCTTAACCGCATAAGCATAACGGACAAGGACGATTATGTGGTTGAAAATATTGAAAATCTTAAAGAACCTGAAAAACCGCACAGTTCATTTGGCATGTTCTTTAAGAAGGCTGCGAATCTGCTTAATAAAAACTGGTTCCTCATGGACATAAAGGAGCAGAAGCAGTATGAAGAAGACAAAGTGCGTTATGAAAAAGATTACAAGAAGATAAATGAAGTATTTACCAAAGAACTCAAAGACCAGATGAAGAAGGGTATGATAAATGCCAAGGATGTGATAGAAGGCGTAAAGGAGCATTCGAGATTTTCTGTTAAAGAGAAGCTTGATAAGTACAAACGCTTTATAAACCAGGCGAAGGATCTTTCCAGAATGGGATCAGAGGTCGGTAAAGATAAGATAGATGTCTATACCGCCAATATTGAAAGGATCGCTGTTAGGGAAGTCTATAAGAAACGATTTGACGATCTTAAGCAGTTCCGCCTGCAGCAAAAGCAGGCTAAAGAAAACGGTCAGACTTTAGAGCCAAGCCAGGAGATGAAAAAGAATATCAAGCTTGAAAGCTATGTTCAAAGGATCCACAGAGACCGCAACATACAGGAAAATATGGCGCAGTATTCGATCGTCAATATGCTTACGGATGACGCAAAGGGTAAGAATGCGCCGGAAAAGCTTGAAAGCATTAAGGGCTTCCTTCAGGGCAGGGATCATTATCCTAAGGAGATAAAGGAACAGATCGCTCGTAACATGGTAGATTTCCAGAAGAAGTTAGAGAAGCTTAATCCAAATCTGGATAGCGAGATGAATCTGCATAGAGTGCCGGTGCCGCCGGAAAAGATCGGAGAGGCAATAAAGAATCTGAACGCAGCCGTTGTAGCGGGCAGCGAACTTGGCAAGATGAATATAATGGCCAAGTCGCATATGCAGACGCTCCTTTCAATGATCGATCCTAAGGATGAAGCGATGCTCAAGCAAGCAGGGCTTACAAAACAGGATCTTAAGATAGCCAAGGGAACTATCGCTCTCGGAACCATAGCTGAAAGAGGACTGACAGCCCAGACTAATCTTAAAGATGACCGCATTATGCAGAAAAATGTATATGACGATATAAAGGCATCAAGAATGAATAGAACCCTGAATGAGCAGGTCATCCAGAATGCGGCAGCAGACTATATGCTTATGAAGACAGTGAATGCAGCAATGAAGAACTTTGCGGAGAGCAACGGACAGATCCAGTTTGCAAAGGATTCGCAGACAGCTCTTAAGTATCCGGCTTCCACACTGCAGCATGTACTGCCGGCGATAGGAATCGCAGATCTTAAGAAGACGGTTGTTGAGTCAAAACAATTTGAACAGATCCTGAGTTTTGACAACAGGGAATTATCCGAGATGGTCGATAAGGATGACAACTACTTCACAAAGATGGGACAGTCTCTTGCAGGAGAATCCTATAAGGCCATCGAAAAACAGATGAAAGAGGCAGAAAAGATAACGGACGGACTCGTGGTTAGAAATCCGAACAAAGCAGTTGATAAGGAAAATAACATTGCGGGACCGAACATGAATTGATGTGGTCGAAGCATTATGAGGGATTTTATCCAGCTGGGGATTGTTGCACGCAGTTTTAGGAAAGCTGTGATCAACCCGCCTTATGAGGCGGTGGATCCACAGATGAGAGAATCAAGAAAGGAAGAAACAGATGAACAAAGAATATAAAGACAATCTTACGTTGCTAACAGATTTTTATGAACTGACTATGATGCAGGGATATTTTAAAAATAATTCCAATGAAAGAGTAATATTTGATGCTTTCTACAGGGTCAATCCTTTCGGAAACGGTTATGCGATAGCAGCGGGACTTGACCTGGTTATTGAATATATCAGGAACCTGCATTTTGACGAAGAAGATATAGATTATCTGAGGAGCACGAGAGTCTTTGATGAAGATTTTCTTGACTATCTTAAAAACTTCAGATTTTCAGGAGATATCTGGGCAGTGCCGGAAGGTACGGTTGTCTTTCCGATGGAACCGCTGGTAAAGGTTATCGCACCGATCATGGAGGCGCAGCTGGTGGAGACGGCAATCCTTAACTTCATCAACCACCAGAGCCTTATCGCCACCAAGGCGGCAAGGGTTAAGACTGCGGTCGGAAATGACGCTGTTATGGAATTCGGTTTACGAAGAGCGCAGGGAGCGGATGTGGGAACCCTCGGAGCTAGAGCAGCCGTTATCGGAGGCTGTGCGGGAACGAGTAATGTATTATGCGCCAAGAAATACGGTGTGCCGGCGCTCGGAACACATGCTCACAGCTGGATCATGAGCTTTGACAGCGAATATGAAGCATTTGAAACCTATGCAAGACTTTATCCGGACAACGCTACGCTGCTCGTGGATACCTATGACACATTAAAGAGCGGCGTGCCGAATGCGATAAAGGTATTTACCAAGCTTCGCGAAGAGGGAAAGATGCCTAAGAAATACGGCATAAGACTTGACAGCGGCGACCTTGCCTATCTTTCAAAGCAGGCGAGAAAGATGCTTGATGAAGACGGATTCCCACAGGCAAGCATCTGCGCGTCAAGCGATCTTGACGAGTATCTGATCGATTCATTAAAGACACAGAAGGCGGCGATCGACACATGGGGCGTCGGAACGAACCTTATAACCGCAAGAGACTGCCCTGCGTTCGGCGGCGTCTATAAGCTTGCGGCAGTTGAAAAGGATGGTCAGTTCATTCCTAAGATCAAGCTTTCCGAAAACGTATGGAAGATAACCAATCCGGGCAATAAGAAGATATACAGAGTATATGATGCCAATACAGGAAAACTTCGCGCTGACCTCATAGCTCTGGAACATGAGAAGTTCGATGAGGATAAACCGCTTATGCTGTTCGACCCGATATCGACATGGAAGAAGACATATCTTGCTCCGGGAACTTACAAGTTGAGAGAACTTCTGGTTCCTGTATTCCTTAAGGGAGAATGTGTCTACAGATCGCCACAGGTAATGCAGATACGCGAATACTGCGCGGGAGAACTGGATACACTTTGGGAAGAGTCAAGAAGACTTGTCAATCCGCATAAAATATATGTTGACCTTTCCAACGAATTGTGGCATCTTAAGAATCAGCTGCTTGACAGGCACAACTACGCACAGAATGAGATGAGCGGGAATTGATGTATATGTACGTGTGAAAACGGAAAAACGGGAAATGACACGTATGGTTTAGGAAAAAGAGTACGTGTGAAAACGGAAAAACGGCGAATGACACGTATGGTTTAGGAAAAAGAGTACGTGTGAAAACGGGAAAACGGGAAATGACACGTACAGTTTAGGAAAAAGAGTACGTGTGAAAACGGGAAAACGGGAAATGACACGTATGGTTTAGGAAAAAGAGTACGTGTGAAAAAGGGAAAACGGGAAATGACACGTATGGTTTAGGGAAAAGAGTACGTGTGAAAGCGGAAAAACGGGAAATGACACGTATGATTTAGGAAAAAGAGTCCGGCAGGAAGAATGCCGTAAAATAGAAAGGAAGAATATTTGTGACCCATACTGACAACAGGGGGCGCAGTAAAAAGAACCGGTTTAAGAGAAAATTACATCGTTTCAGACGAAATAAAAGAATGCAGGTGGCAGTTGCGTGCATAGGTATTATCTGTGCGGCAGCTGTTATCGCCATTTCAAAACCCGGCGATGACAATAATGCGCAAGCCAATGGAAGTAACAGGGGGGAATATCATAATATGAGGGAAAAGAAAACTGCAGAGCCAACGGATGCATTTGGCAGAAAGATATCCGTAGAAGATCTTGAGGGAAAGAGCAGGGAGGATATTGAAGAGATCCTTTATCCGCCGAGCACGATTACATGCAATGCAGAGGAGATCGATAATGATCCGACAAGCCTGTATGTGCTGGTCAATAAGGAGAATCCGGTAAGACAGAATTATAAACCGGACGATCTTGTTGAGCCGCAGGTAGAATTTAATTTTGACAAAGAAGATGAAAAAAGATACATGAGAGCGGAAGCTGCAGCGGCATTAGAGGGAATGTTCGCACAGGCGGATGAGGAAGGATGTCATCTGCAGGCGGTTT
>CACZSY010000084.1 GCA_902783965.1 uncultured Lachnospiraceae bacterium | reverse complement strand
TTTCTCATCTCATCTATCTGCGTCTTCTGTTCTATGTCTCTTGTAAGCTCATTGTTGGCGGTCTTAAGCTCTCCTATGGTCTTCTCAAGTTCTGTGGAAAGTATATTGAGACTGTTCCCGAGCCGTCCGATCTCATCATCGCTTCGCACATCATATTTGGTCTCAAAGTCAAGAGCCGCCATCTTATCAGCGATATCCGCAGCCTCAAGTATCGGTTTTACAAAGCTTCTGCTCACCATCGAGATTATTACAGCGCCCGCGATCATCGCGCACAGACCTACAAAAGCGAGAAATCTGCTCGCTATGTCCGCGCTTTCCCTGATGCTTTCAAAATTAGAACTGATATAAACATTCTCACCCGAATCCAGAGCCCCTATAAGCTCCAGATTATAAGACTTGATCCTCGAATTATAAACCTTATATATATTGTGGTCGGAACTTTCCAGAAGCGTTTCAAAACTGTTTTCCTTCGAAAAACTGCTTCCCTCTATATACTTTGCTATATCTTCAAAAATGCGCGGGCTTTGGGCGCTGTTGATATTCTGCGGAAATACCAGTTCTATCCCGACTCTCTGTCTTCTCGAATATATTCCGGTTATATTGAAAATATAAATGTCTACATTCTTGATAGTGGCAAGACGTTCCAGTTCCTCAAGACTTTCTTCCGAAAGCTCTTCCCCCGCCTCATTCATGATCGCGCCTGTCTGTTCGTACACATCTTCAATGTTTTTCAGTTTGCTTCTTTCATAATACTTCTGGATGAAGCTTTTGTTGAGCAGCCAGGTCAGGCAGACCACGAAAATGATTATCATGACCGTGATAATCGTAAGCTTTGTGCTTATCGAATGTCCCGTCTTCCTGTTGTCTTCGCCTTTAATCCGCATCAAATCTGTACCCCATTCCCCAGATGGTCTTGATATATTCGCCTTTCGATCCCATCTTGCTCCTCAGTTTCTTTACATGGGTATCAATGGTTCTCGCGTCTCCGAAATAATCATAGTTCCATACACTGTTAAGGATCTTCTCCCTTGAAAGAGCAACTCCCTTATTCTCTACAAAATAAGACAGAAGTTCAAATTCCTTGAAACTCAGATCCACATCCCTGCCGTCGATGATCACCTTATGTGCTGTCTTGTCGAGAACTATACCGTTGATCTCCACTACTTCTTCAAAATTATTGGTTCTCTTCAGTATCGCTTCAATCCTCGCAACAAGTATCTTCGGGCTGAATGGTTTGGAAATGTATTCGTCCACTCCGAGCTTAAAGCCCAGCAGTTCGTCCTTTTCCTCCGCTTTGGCTGTAAGCATGATTATCGGAACAGTGGAAAACTGTCTTATCTGACGGCACACCTGCCATCCGTCCATCTTAGGCATCATTACATCAAGAACCACAAGATCAAAATCATTCTCATCAAAAAACATGTCTACTGCCTGTTCTCCATCTGCAGCCTCTTTTACTTCAAAGTCGTCTTTGGTAAGAAAGTCATTCAGAAGCTTTCTCATCCTCGCTTCATCATCGACAACAAGCACCTTTTTTTTATTCATTACAGCAATCTCCTTCACTTTGACCTTTTCTATAAATTTTAAATGATTTTTTGTAAGTATTCAACAAAATTAATTAAAATAGCAATTAAATTTGATATATCTTAAATATTTTGTTTCAAATTTTTCAAAAAAGTGCTATAATGTAAGAACGAATATATGTACTACCGTATTATAAGGAGGAAAACAGATATGACACAGAGCTTTGTACAGTATCTTAATGTCGGTCTTGGTCTTATCAATAACACTGAGCCTATTTCGGAATGGAATATCGACGAAGCTATCGAGGCAGCTTTAACACTTGACAATCCAGCCGATGATGTCAGGATCATAGGATTCAGATTTTACGATATCGAGACAACAACCAATTCCGTTATCAGGAGAAGTGGTATCTATTATCTTGAAGGAGAAGTGTTTACTTTCCCGAAGATCGATCAGGATATAACCACATTCATGAAGAACACCAATGCTGATTTCCCTAGAGGACAGCAGCTTATTAAGATCAGGAAACCGTATGTCCTTGTTTATAAATATAACGAAGATGATACAATAGTTAATACTGACAGCGTAATGGCCAAGCTTCAGGCTAAGAAGGATCAGGAGCGTCTCATCCAGCTTAAGCAGGAGATGATCCAGTACAAGAACGATCTTCTTCAGGAACTTAAGAATGTACAGGATGCCATTGAGAACAGCAGCTACCACACCATCGACCTTGTAGAGCTTGACGCGACAGGTTATCCTAAGGCTTTGAACATTCTTAATGATAACGGTGATTTCAGCAAACATATAGAGCATCTCAGAAATACAAGACTTGAGATCTTAACCATTGAAAAGAAGCTGAACGGTGCTGACGAGTAAAACAGTCTTGCGGCTCGGACGGATCGCCGCCGCGACGGTAACAGTGTCTGAATAAACGAAATTATAAAGGAGAGGGTTTTCCCTCTCCTTCTTTCTATAGCACTATTTTATTTCTCTTTTTCTTCCAGTCTTTTCTTTGCGGCTTCTATCAGCCTGTCCAGCTTTTTCTGTGAATTCGGATCATAGGTCAGCTTTAAGAATTTCTCAAGCGGTACCGGCTTTGAATAATAATAACCCTGCGCTATATTGCAGTCCGATTCAAGCAGGAACGCCGCCTGACTTGCCGTCTCAACGCCTTCCGCAACGACCGTAAGGTTGAGTTCTTTCGCCATTCCGATTATGTACTTGACTATCGTCTTTCCTTCAGGAGTCAGCGCGGACTTTGAAAGGAATTCCCTGTCTATCTTAAGCTCATCCAGCTTCATGTCCTGGAGCATGTTAAGTGATGAAAAACCTGAACCGAAGTCATCCATCGCGATAGGGAAGCCGTAATTCCTAAGCTTTGCAAGTATCCTGTTCATGGTCAGAGCATCGTCAAAATAAACCGTCTCCGTTACTTCAAGTACCAGAAGCCTGTGAGGCAGGCTGTATTTATTGGTTAGTTCCAGAAGCTTGTCGCAGAGCTTGTCGTCATACATGTGCATTCTGGATACATTTACCGAGATCGGAACCGGCGACCAGCCGCTGTCGATTATATTTCTTAACGCCTTGCAGGTCTCTTCCCAGATAAACTCATCTACCTTTATGATAAAGCCGTTCCTCTCAAACACAGGTATGAACCTTCCCGGCGACATAAGTCCTTCTACCGGATGGTTCCATCTTACAAGCGCTTCCGCAGCCGCTACCCTTGCCGTACCGATATCGTACTGAGGCTGGAAATAAGCCTCGAACTGTCCGCTTGCAAGAGCATTTTCCATCTCATTCTCAAATTTCTTCTCATCGAGGATATTCTTTCTCAGCCTGCTGTCATAGAAAGCATATCTTGAGATCCTGTTGCCCTTTATCGTTCTTAAAGCGAGGTTCGCCCAGTCGCACATGATACCGATATCCACAGAAGGATCTTCCACGATGCAGATACCGAAGAAAGCAACGAACCTCAGCTTCATATGATGGTTGTCAAGTCTTTCGACAAGCCTTTCAACAAAATATACTATCTCGCTGACATTCTCGTATCTGATGCACATACAGAAGATATCCGAATTGATCCTTCCGTAAGTTCCGTTATCCTGCATCTCACTCCTGATGACCGATGCGATGAATTTCAATACCTTGTCACCTTCCGCGAAGCCATACAGGTCATTTATGAGCTTGAACTTATCTATATCGATCCTGATTATCGCGTATTTGCCGTCTTTATCCTCATCCAGCATCTTTCTTGTATTGTCATAGAAAGTCTGTATATTATAGACGCCTGTAAGAATATCTATCGTTCCGTCCGCAAGCGCGCTCTTATCCACTCCCGGAACAGGCTTCTTTTCCTGCTTAACTGTTTTTCTGACATTTCCGGTCTCGCTTGTTACGGAGAATAAAACGAGATAGCGGTCATTTTTATCGTTGATATCTTCCCTTAAGACCTTGATCTCATTCCATGTAAAACTGTCTTCATCGTTTCTGAGCTTAACAAAAATCTTTAACGGATTGCTGTTATAAAGGAAATGTTTTCTGATGTTGCCTATTGAAAGCTGGTCGAAGAACAGATCCGCGTCATCCTCATGAAGTTTTCTGTTCCTGTAATCATATATCCACTTGCTGTATTCATAGCTTTCAAGTCTTGTCTTCCTTTTAACATAGAGTTCCTTAACAAAGTCATCATCGGCTGATATCTCAAGAACCTGATTAAAACTCTCCTGTATAGCCGCCTGCCTTGCAGCAGTTTCTCCCCTGCTCACGCTGCTGCTTATCTGGTCGATCCTTAAGCTGTCGAGGTCGCAGAAATACATTATGATCTTTCCGTTCTCCTCAATAACGGTACCGATGATCCTTCCGTAAGACTCATTCATCTCTCCGCCTTTGCGGTACTCTATGCTGAAGGTGTCGTTTCCTTCATTAAAATAATTCCGCAGGTTTCCAAGTTCCATCCTGTCTTCAAAGAAACTCCTGTATTCCGTCGCGACATCATTGCTGATCATGCTCTCTATAAATCTCTCATAGAAACCGTGACTGAGATATTCCGTATAAGCTCTTACGTTCTCATTGATGATGTACATATCGTACTCACCGGTGAAGGTATCAACTTCAAGCACATAGTTGCTGTTCTTTAAAATATTGCCGGCAAGCAGTACGTTCCTGCCGTTTATGATGTTTCCGTAATCATCGATTATAACAAATAATCTTAAGAGCTTCGAAACCGCGGTAAGTCTGCTTATGTCCTCGGTGCCGAATATCCTGTCCTTGTCGTTGCTCGTGAAATTGATCGCGGCAACAAGCTTACTGCCGATCTTGATCTTAAACTGGAATAAAGCGCTTATGCCTTTAAACTGTATAGCGAAAAAGCTTCCTATTCCTTCCTGGCTGTTGATAACGGCATAGTCCTCATTCTTGGTATAATCGATAAACGATTCCTCAAATATGATATCATTTCCTATCTTGGTCATGCCCTCCGTCCATTTTGCGGTGAGCACGAGATCTTCTCCGATATCCCTGCACATAAATACTTCAATGGTATTAAGCGCGAGGTTATAACCGATATAATCCAGGATAAGTTCCAGTTTCTTGATGTTGGGATCGTTACCCTGCGCAAGCTCAAGTATCCTTTCAAGGACTATATTATCGCTCTTCGATTTGTAGTTTTCGGACTGTTCCGGACTTCCCATCCGGCTTATCTGACCGTAGATCTCAAATCTGTTCTTTCCGTTCTCCTTCGCGCTGTACAAAGCGCTGTCGGCCTTATTGTATAAAATGCTGTAATTATCCATATGGGAAGCATAGGCAACGCCCGCGCTTATGGATAATCTCAGATCCGGATTCTTCTCGCTCCTGAATTCCGCAGTCTTGGCGAACAGCACTTCAAGCCTTTCGGTAAGGCTCTTGCGGTCAAGAATGCCGCTTACGAATACCTGGAATTCGTCTCCGCCGACTCTGCCGATCACCGCATTATCCGTAAATATCCCCCTGAGCAGATTTCCGAGTTCTATAAGAACCCTGTCGCCCTCCGGATGACCGTAAAGATCGTTGATATCCTTAAAGTCGTCAATATCCGCCATGATAAGTGCTGCCGTCTCTCCCGGAAAGAGGACCGCGAGCTTCTTTTCTATCTGCTCTCTTGTAAACGCGGTATTGCAGAGCTTGGTAAGCGAATCCAGCCTTGACTTGTCCACCAGCTCTTCATGTTCTCTCTTGGCGGCGTCTATATCTCTTAAAGCTCCGATTATCTTTAGTAGTTTCTCACCTTCCCTGATACCTATCGCGATAATGCTGAACCATTTGTTTTCGACTTTTCCGCTGGTCACCTTATATTCGCCGTAGTATCTGCTCCTGTCTTCCATCTGCGCGACGGCGCCAAAGACAGTCTTATAATCTATATCATCTTCATTATGTACAAAATTCTTAAGGAATGAGAAGAATACCGGACCGTTTCCGAAGGTGTTCTTATATTTATCCGAATATATCATGATATCGGTAATGCAGTCATACTCAAATATTATATCTTCGGAAATGTCGGAAAGGATCTTATATTTCTCCCTCTGCATATTGGCCTGGGATTTTATCTCTTCCTGCTTGGTGATATCGAATACCATCACATAGTATTCCGGATATCTTCTGGCGAAGTCATCTCCCGAATAATTGGCTTTGATCATGTACCACTTGGAACTGTCATCCCTGTGATGAACATACTCAATATTGCTCTCACGCCTGATAGCGACTTCATTTATATAAGATTTGCTTAATCCAAGCTCATCATATTTTACGGAGAAACCGGCGTAATCATTCTTCTCTTCGCCGAAGAGTTCATAGAACTGTGTATTTCCGTTTCTTACTACCATCTCGTCCTCAAAGAGGGCAACCTTGCCGAAGCTTCCCGGGATCGAATTCTGGAGCTTCTTCATCTCTTTGTTAGACTCTTCTAACTTTCCAATGATCTTTCTGGTATTGTCGATATCGGATATAAGACCTACGCAGACCTCTTCCCCATTCTCATCGATTATCTTATTGCCCTTATCCATTACCCAGACGATACTGCCGTCTCTTTTGCACAGTCTGTATTCAACCTCATAATAATTACCGGAATTGAACCATGTATTGATAAGATCCATGGTCTCTTCAGCATCCGCTTTGTATATAAGGCCGTAAAGGGTTCCGCCGCACATCGTCATGAACTCGTCATAAGAATATCCGAGGAAATTCAACAGATCCATGCCGACATAGGCAAAACTCTTCTTTCTGTCGTTATAACAGATCTTGGTTCCTCCTTCGATACTTGTCGCAACCAGCTCCATGAACTGCTTCTGCTTATTATACTCAATCTGGGTGAGCTTTTCTTCCGTGCAGTCCCTGATAATGCAGAATACGACATTCTTTCCGTCAACCTTCATGCCCGTATTGCGCAGCGTCAGCTTTGCCCAGAGTATCTTCGCGTTCTTATCGATGAAACGCATGTCAAAATCCTGATACTCAAGTTCCCTGTTTCTTTCCTGCAGAACCTTTTCACGATCCGGAGGATATATCGTCCTTACGGACTTGTTCTCTATGATCTGCTTATATTCATATTCGCTGTAACCGAGGTATTCATAGTATTTTTTATTAGCTGCATATACGGTCGCGTCCTCATCTTCAAGACAATAGACACAGGCGTCCACTGCCACTTCGTTAAGAGTATCCAGCTCAAACAGTTTGTCCTTCAAAAGCGCTTCCTGATCTCTCATATCCGCGAGATTGGTGAGCATGAGGACATATACCCTTACTCCGTCCGCCTCTTCATTCTGTATCCTGCTGATCTCAAACTGAAATTCGTTCTTTATGAGTGTAGGAGTATCCTTTCCGTCAGTGAACTGTTCGTTCACGATATCCCCGATAAATATATATGTGCTCGAAATTCCTCTTCCAACAAACTGCTTTATCCTGTCACAGACCTCCCCGGTCAGGACATTCGTCAGTTTTTCCCTTCCGGAACGCAGGTTTGTCCTGTTGAGATTAAGCTGGATTATCCCTATATCATTAGCATCTATTATGCTCAGTCCTTCATCCGCTTTAAAACGGACAAAGCCGTTGCTGATCTCAATATTGCTGTTCTGCATAGCACGCCTCCGCACAAATTACCTTCTTACATTATATTTTAACGCAGTATAAACCCTGAACTGCTCTTTTTTATCCAGATCAGCGCTCTCTTCCCCCGTAAAGCGCTCTCTTTAGTCTCTGCAATGCTTCCTCCAGTACACTTTTCGGGCAGGCGGCGTTGATGCGTTCGAATCCCTCACCCGATCTTCCGAAAATGCTGCCTTCGTCAAGCCACAGTCCCGCTTCTTCAGTTATGATACGTTCAAGTTCTTTCCTCGGAAGACCCAGACCTCGAAAGTCCAGCCATACCAGATATGTTCCTTCGGGCTTGTACATCTTTACACCCGGAAGTTCCCTGTCAACGAAATCATATATGTGATCAATGTTGCTTTTTATGTACTTTTTCAGGGCTTCATAGTAATCTTTGCCCTTTTCATACGCAGCCTGACAGGCTGTAAGTCCCAATGTGTTGACCTGACTGTAACCCGAACGCTCCATCTCGTCCAAGAAGGCTTTTCTTATGCTTCCATTCGATATCACGATATTGGATATCTGAAGCCCCGCCAGATTGAAGGTCTTGCTCGGAGCGGTACAGGTGATCACATTATCTGAGTATTCTCTTGACAATCCCGCAAGCACAGTATGCTTTCTGTCACCGTATATAAAATCCGCGTGTATCTCGTCGCTTATGATCTTAACCTTATGTTTAAGACAGATGTCCGCCATTCCGCAGAGTTCTTCCTTTGTCCACACCCTTCCCACAGGGTTGTGAGGATTGCAGAGGATAAAAAGCTTTACCTGTTCTTCTACGATCTTTCTTTCAAAATCTTCAAGATCTATCCCGTATCTTCCTTCTTCATCCTGAACAAGTACATTTTCTACCGGTCTTCTTCTGTTGCTTTTCACAACGCCTCTGAACGGATAATAAACCGGCGGCTGGATAAGCACTCCGTCTCCTTCTTTTGTCAGGGCTCTTACAGCCATGGCAAGCGCGAATACCACGCCGGGCGTAGTGATGATCCACTCTTTTTCCGGTCTGTAGGAATAGTGTTCCTCCATCCAACCTACGACCGCTTTATAGTAATCCTCTTCAGGCACGGTATATCCGAAAATCCCATGCGCGGTCCTCTCTTTCACCGCGTCTATCACAAACGAGCTTGTCGGAAAATCCATATCCGCAACCCATAAGGATATCATTTCTTTATCGCAATCCTTAACGGGACTCCTGGACATGTCATACTTAAGGCTTCCCGTATTGCTCCTGTCAGTTATCTTATCAAAATCAAGATTCTTCTCAACCACAGTTTTCTCCGGCTTTCTATTGACTCTTAAATAATCTATCCGGGCATTATATCAATGCTTTCTCCGGCTCTTATAAATGCTCAAATACTCTCTTAAGATCTTCTTTAAGATCTTCGACATCTTCAATTCCCACGGAAAGTCTGAGCACTCTGTCCGTAATGCCGTTCTTATCCAGAAGTTCCTTCGGCACATCCGCGTGCGTCTGTGTTATCGGATAAGTAAGAAGCGTCTGCGCTCCTCCGAGACTTTCAGCAAAATGTATCAGGCTCACGTTGTTGAGCACCGCGACTGCCTGCTCCTTTGTCTGCATCTCAAAGGTCAGCATTGCGCCGAAGCCTCTTGCCTGTTTCTTCATTACTTCATGTCCCGGATGCTCTTTAAGACCCGGATATATAACTCTTGAGATCTGTGGGCATGTAAGCAGCCACTGTGCAAGTTCCATCGCGTTTTTCTGGGCTTTATCCATCCTGACCGCAAGAGTCTGCATACCTCTTTCAATCAGCCAGCTGTCAAAAGGCGTAAGCCCCGCTCCGGTCGTCTTAAATGCGTATC
>CACZSY010000083.1 GCA_902783965.1 uncultured Lachnospiraceae bacterium | reverse complement strand
TCTTGATCAGGAAAGCATGCTTAAAAATGCGGCTAATGTAGGAGAGATGATCGACGAATTAGAAGCCGACGAGCTCAATAACGCTGAGGCCGGTGATGAATTCCGCAGGATGAAGAGCACTGCAATGGAGGTTAAGCAGCTTGCAGATAATATGTCACAGGCTGAAGGCGAACCTGCCAACATGCAGCTTAACAAATACATAAGAAAGAATAATGAACTTAAAGAGAGGATCAACGATTATCTGGGCGCAGACAGTACTAAGCGCGACCTTGAAAATAATGATGTAACAACTGTTAACAGAGTCGAACATGCGATGAGGCTTAAAGAGTTCTCAAGGATCAATGCTGATTCTTTGCAGAATCTTGAGGATGTAAGAGACAATGAGCGCTTCGACGAGATGAATATGAAGCTTGAGGATCAGGCAAAGGATGAAAAGGAGATAGATGCGACCAAGGCTTCCATAGAATATAACAAAAAGGTTGACCTTACCGATCCTGAATTCAGAAATGTATATGTGGACGAGAAAGACATTGTCCGTATGGATAATCCGCACGGTTACAGTGTAGACTACAATGCAATACCGGGACTCGCCCAGCTGTACCTGATGGCTGATGATGAGGAAGGAAAGTACAGTCTTGAAGACCTTGCCGATCCGACTAAATTTGTTGAAGAGAAGAAAGAAGCCGCAAGAGAAGTTATGGATCACATCGAAAACGGTTCGCCGGAAGATCAGATGTGGATCGGAGCAGTCATTTATGCAGGTCAGAAGAACGGCATGAAGCTCATCGACGATTATACGCAGAATCTTGATGTGACACATCCGGATTTCGTCAATTCGGAGCAGTGCGCCAATATAGGAAATATCTGTCAGGCGATCAATGAAGGAAACAAAGCCCTTCCTCACTGCAAGGAAGAATTTGTGGATGTAGTAAAGGAGATGACAGGGAAAAATATAAATTATGACCGCTACAGGCAGGACGTAAAAGACAGGACGCTATTTATAGATACGATTACCGGTTCCGCAAGAGATATGCATAAGAGTATGGATAAGCTTGAAAGAGAGCCTGAAAATGAACAGGCGAGACAGGAACTTATTCACAGCTCATATAAGATGACTTTATCAAAGAATATGATAAAGGAAGGATTGGAAAGCAGGGAGAACGCCACAATAACCAAGCTCTTTGAAGACAAGAAAATGTTAAGGAATGCAAGAAATGTCTATAACGAAGCGGTAATGGATGAAAATGTTAATACATTTATAAGCAAGCTTTCCGGTGACAAGGAGTTGTTTAATGAGAGCAAGGGTAAGCTTTTAAACGGTAAGATCTTCGATAATATGGGACTTAAAGAGAAGGACGGAAACTTTAAGTCGTTTAATGCTCCGACGGTTGAAGGACTTAAGAGAGATAATAAGTATAATTATATCGCAGATGCGAAGCTTGACCGTGCGGTTGAGAAGGCCAATAAAGAGAATAAGGAGCTTCTTGATAAGACCGATAATCCTAACCAGAAAGAATTCCTTGCTAAGGTTAACGGCGCAAGGGAAAGACTGCTTGCCTTAAGTAAGAAAGATACCGATCTTACAGCGGAAGAGGTTTATGAAGCAGACAAGTGCATGAAGGAGATCGTTGCGGAGAACTTCCTTAAATATGCGAAGGAGAACAGCATTAAGATCCCTGATCAGGTGGACGATTTTACTTCAAGAGTTTCCGAGATGCCTGAATTCCAGAAGTCAACACAGTTCGTTTCAAAGGGCTCTATCAAGGAATTCCTTGCCGAAGACAAGGGTAATGCGATAATCAAGAATACCCTTATGGCGGAGAAAGAGAAGGCTGACAGAGTCAGGGATGACGAACTTGCCGATAATATGAATCCTGAGGCAAAACCGGCAGAGAAGAGCAAAGACAAAGAAAAGAATAAGAAGAAAGAAGAACCGGGACTCGGCGGACCTGGACTGTGATGCACACGCCCCATACCCGATCATTTAAGGCAGAATAGACAAAAAAGTAAAAAAAGGGTGGGTTTTGTCATTGCTTTGTCATAGTTGTTGTGGTATTATTTATCACGAAAATAAAATTTTTAAAGGAGGACATTACTTATGCTTAAAAAGTTAAGTAGTCTCAAATCAAAGGCTGTATGTTCAGTATTTATGCTTAGCCTTATATTTGGCAACACTATGATAGCGCTTGCTGATAATGAAACATCTTCTACAGAAGAAGATATCTCAAACGTATCTGACAAGATCGTTGATTTCATTGACGCTCTCATGAACCCTATCCTCGCTATCGTTGGTGCGGTAGGAGCTATCTACTGTGTAGTTTTAGGAATCAAGTTCGCTAAAGCTGAAGAGCCACAGGAACATGAGAAAGCTAAGAATCATCTTAAGAACGCTATCATCGGTTTCGCACTTATCTTTATCTTAATGCTCGTATTAAAGCTTGGTATGCCTATCATGAAGAAGTGGGTTAAGAACAACGGCTAATAATAGAACTAAGATGTGATAAAAGCAGTGGTATTATTACGATTGGTCCGGCTTAAGAAGATATAAGGCAGAAGAAAAAATAGTATCTTTTGCCTTTTTCTTTTAGGCACACGGTGCCCCAAAGGAAATATGTCAGCAGAGCTGACGGGGCACCGGCGCAGGCTGGCAGGGTGCCCATGTCTGATCGCATTTAAGCTGTGTACCGAACAGAGACCATCGGATTCTGCTCCGGTGGCCTGTGTTGGAGACACATGTAGAATGAAAGATCCGGAATGATGCGGATCAGAAATCTTTAGACAAAGAGGTGAGATGATGGAGGAAAAGGAAAAGAAACCCCATATATGGTTGGCGTATATATTTATTGTTATAGTTGGTTCAGGTATTCTGGGAACTATAGTTAATTCCCTGTACATAAGCCTTAATAACATAGCTGAAGGTACCTCCAACAGTCTTCAGTTCTATCCGTATCTTATCCAGGAGCCTTATACATGGGCCGTAGGATTCGGTCTCATTATGATAATAATAGGCTTTTATTTCATAAATCATATGGATGAGATGCATGTGGCCGGCAATAAGGTGTTTGGAGATAAAAATGCCGACGTTAAGAGCGTTCTTGAGAACAGCCGTTTCATGACGACTAAGGAGAGGGATTTTAACTTTGCTCCATTTACATACAATACGGCTACGACAGTGAAGAATGACGGCGTTCCGGTTAGAGCGGTGCTTGACGGAAAGGGAAGTCTTCAGTGTAACTTCATGTCCGGTGCACATTCACTCGTTATCGGTGCTACCGGTTCCGGTAAGACGACCACATTTATCAATCCGATGATACAGCTTATAGGCGCTGCGGGCAAGGGAAGCAGCATGATCATGACCGACCCTAAGGGCGAGCTTTTTGACATGCATTCAGCATTTCTTGTATCGCAGGGTTATGACGTTAAGGTCTTAGACCTCCGTGATACCTACTCATCGAGCAGATGGAACCCTCTTGGAAGCATCTGGGATATGTATCAGCAATATGTTGAAGCCGGTAAGGGACTTAAGGCTCACAGGGATGCAATAAGCAATTATCCGGATCTTAAGAGAATGGATAAACAGGAGCCGGAGGACGGGGAAGTCTGGATAGAGTATAAGGGAATGGCATTTTCTGATCTTCGCCACTGTCAGGACGAAGTAGCCGTGGCAAAGCAGAAGATATATGATGAGATGTATGAAGATCTTAACGATTTCGTATCGGTTCTTTGTCCGATCACGAACGAGAAGGATCCACTTTGGGAGAAGGGTGCGAGATCGATAGTTCTTGCAACCTGCCTTGCCATGCTTGAGGATTCACAGAACCCTGAGCTTGATATGACCAAGGAAAAATTCAATTTCTTTAATATCAATAAGATACTTACGAACAGCACCAACAATTATGAGGCGCTTAAGAAGTATTTCGAAGGAAGAAGCCAGCTTTCACAGGCGGTTACCCTTTCAAGACAGGTTCTTGCGGCTGCTGATCAGACCATTAGTTCCTACATGTCTATTACTTTCGATAAACTTTCAATATTCAACGACCAGGGTATCTGTGGTCTGACGTCAGCTACCGATATCAACGCCGATCAGTTTGCGGAGAAGCCTACAGCACTGTTCATGAAGATACCGGATGAAAAGGATACAAGACACGGACTTGCAGCGATATTTATCCTCTGTATATACAAGGCGCTTATCAAGGTGGCTTCGGGAAGAGCGGATCTTTCACTTCCGAGAAATGTATATTTCATCCTCGATGAGTTCGGTAACATGCCTAAGATCGAGAAGTTCGACAAGATGATCACTGTAGGCCGTTCGAGAAAGATATGGTTCAACATGGTCGTTCAGTCATACTCGCAGCTTAACGCGGTTTACGGCGAGCAGGTTGCGGATATCGTTAAATCCAACTGTGCGATGAAGATGTTCATCGGTTCCAACGATATAGGAACATGTAAGGAGTTCTCAGAGCTTTGCGGTAACAAGACGGTTAAGACCTCAAGCACATCGGGTTCTACCGGAAGCAAGGCGGGCGAGGTAAGCATTTCTACTCAGACACAGGTAAGACCGCTTATCTATCCGTCAGAGCTGCAGAAGCTTAATAATAAAGAGTCAACTGGTAATGCGATAATAGTTACCTTCGGTAATTATCCGCTTATGACGAAATACACGCCAAGTTATAAGTGTAAATATTATAAGTTTGGAAAAATGGACATGAGCGATATCAGAAGTCACATGTTCAGAGCAGAAGAGGTGTTTTATAATGTTGAAGAGCGTAATAACAAGATTCTCGGAAGCTGAGCGTATAAGATACGCTGGCTTAAGATTTATCACAACCCTCCTGTTGATGGCGTTATGCGTCATCTTGCC
>CACZSY010000082.1 GCA_902783965.1 uncultured Lachnospiraceae bacterium | reverse complement strand
AGATTCCTAAAGATTGGCCGTATATCCTCGATGCTCTTTTCCTGCTTTGATTCGGAAAGTAGCTTCCGGATCAGAAGGATTCTGCATAATGGTGGATTTCATGCCGTCTTCTTTTGTACGGAGTCTTCGTGTTTCGTTTTCAACAATGGTTTGTTATGACAGGCATCTGACAAACAGAGCATGCTCTGTTGAATCATTGTAATCAGACTCACACAAGGCAAGAAGTTTATCTGCATCCGTTAAGAGCTGCTTCATGCGCTCATCCGAATCAGTACTTCGCTGATGATAAATCACTTTTATTATACACCAAGTAAAATATTTAATCAAGTATATACTATAAAATATATGAACTTTTCAAGGTACTATAGAGGGGCTTTTGACCCCAACATCATTTATTAATTGATTTTTTGTATAACATATTTATTTATATTTAAAATAAATATCTTTAGCTTTGAGCCACCATGCATAAGCACTTTCCGGAGGAGTTGCAGGTCCCCACGGAGCATCTCCCTCCTCTAACTCTATTTCATCATAAGTAATACTTATACCAGTATACTTTACCAGATACATTATTAAGACATCACCACGAGAACCGTATAATTCTTTTTCTACGATATAGCTGAAAATGTATGGTACTGCTTCATCACCTAATTTAGCGAGCATTTCATATTCTTCTTCATAATCATTAATATCTATATAACTTTTAACTTGTCTTTTATTAGGTGCAACAATACTTTCCATTACTTTATCAATTTCCGCATATATCGTTTCCTTATATTCCGGATCCAGAACAATATGCTCAGCAACTTCCTTTAATCCTGTTCTTGCATCCGCAGACCGTTGCAATAATTTATCCGCAGCAAAACTTATTGTTTCATCATCCTGTTGTGTTGTATTAGCTGCAACAAAACTATTTGTTTCATTCTTAGGCTGATCTTCAGGTGTACTGTTTACTACGAGACTTGATATTAACAATCCTCCCCCAACAAGTATAGTTATTGTCGTAAGCAATACCATAGTGTTCCTAAATGAAAAATATCTTTTTGAACCATACATAAGTCTCTCCTTCTCCCGATATTCTTTTGCCTTTTTAACATAATCCGTATCAATTCTCCTGATTGCTTTTAATAAATCTTTTTCATTCATTCTGATCACTTCTCTCCATTCAGATATTTATATAGTTTTGATCTTGTTCTTGACAGGCAGACATATATGTAAGCCCTGCCTATACAGTATTTCTCGCCAATTTGATCTGGGGTTTCTGCAAGGAAATAGCGACTGACAAATATATTACGTTCCTTTTCGGAAAGTGTCTTTAAAAATTCATTAACAACTGCTGTCAATTCCTCTAAACTCATGTCAACGCCTTTTGGAATACATTTTCTCAATTCTCTTTCCAGACATTCGTCATCAGATTCAAAATAGCCAAATCTGACAGAAAGCAAAACGCATAACTCGTTTAAGATTTCATTGTTGGGCCGGCTCTTGTCCTTTTCCCATTTTGCTACAAGATCCCTTGAAACAAAAAGGCGGTTGGCAAGTTCTTCCTGTGACATATTCTGTTTTATTCTCAGTTCTGCTATTTTACCACCTAAGCTCATATTTCCCTCCAATCTTTAGATCTACAAGATATGCATGCTTATCTTTATAGTTTAATTCTACCAACCTTCTTTTTAATAATAAAGGGAAAAAATCTATCAAAAAAAGGACATACTCTCCAACCTTCTAATTGGTTATAGGAGTATGTCCCTACTCGATTTTCACTAAAGATCCATTCCTTTAATGTTTTCTTTAATCTGTCTGACATTGTTTTCCTGCAGATAATAATCCGCCAGTTTATTTTTTGAATAGGTCTTATACTGAATTTTTCTGCTGTTTTTCACTAAGAGATCTGTAAAATACTGTTTCCAGCTCATAAAATCACTACTATCTGCATAATTATACGGTGCTTCTATCATGTCCGGAACTACTTCATTTATAATACCTGCTTTAAGTATAAGCCACTCAAATGATTCAGGAAGAAAAATAGCAAGCTTATTTGGAACAAGTTCCTGCTGTTTAACAATATCCGATATCTCACAGCCGAATGCCGCTCCATCTGCAATAACAGCTACTTTCTTTTCCGCATATAATTTCAGCATCTTAAGTATATTTGATTTTCCTTGTGCTGAAACACATTCTATTCCATTCTTTCCTGCTATTTGTTTAAAAAACGAAAAACCGGAATTGCTGTCCTCTGCTATTATTACTTCCGGCAAAAAAGGTAATCTGTTTTTATCAGGACGGTCATACATCTTATATATATCCTGATAAACAGGCTCAAATTTCTTGTTCTTTGCTCCTTTTATCGTGTATATTTCATCAACGCTGTACGGCAGGGTTCTAAGATAGTTTCTCGTGATCAGCAGGAAATAATTATCACTCTCTTTTACTATTCTCGCAAAATCTACTGTCCTTATAAACCTGCTGTCTTCGTCAATTACTATTATTGAACCACTGTTCTTTTTAATATCACTTTCCCAATCATCCCCGGAGATTGCCACAACTTTTCTGTCGGAAGAAACCGATACACCGCTTTCTTTTCCAAACCGATTGTACTCATGGATCATATCATAAAGCGTTGTCTTTCCCTTACCGCTGTCACCGCAAAGTATGGTAATATTTCTTTTCAGTTCAAATACATAAGAATTTCTGCTGTTCTTTATACTTACCTTGTAGATACCTTTCATAGAATTTCCTCCCGCAGATATCTTACTCCTGCATCAAGGAACTCCTGCATATCATGTGCTATCAGCTTTTTGTCATTCAGTATCCTTATTTCAAATTCTTCTTTTCCAAAATCCATTACATGAAGAAGATTTATTGTGAACGTCTGTGTTTTCCCAAGTTCCAATATCCATTTGGCACAATTATCTCCGCAATTTGAAGCATTGAATATTTTACCCGGCATATTCTTCATTAATATGAGTGCTTTAACGCCACCTGAAAGCTGTAATGGAGAAATATTACCTAAAACCGGACTACTGATAACATTAGCATCTATTACATCAGATTGATCAATGTCCTTTATCACTTTAATTGCAAAAGGATCTGTTATCCATTTATCTTCATACCTGTTCTTAAAAAAAACAGAAGTATTGTAAACAGCACTGTCTTTGTTACCAAACCAAACCCTTAACATATGCTTCTCCCTTTTTTTCACCGTTTTTTATCAGATCTCTTCCGGCTCAACATTCTTTCCGTCTTTCCAGATCCTTTCAAGGTCATAGAAAAGCCTGTCTTCTCTCATAAATATATGCACGATTATATCGCTGTAATCCATCAAAACCCAGTTTAAGGTTCTTGCTCCTTCGATCCTCTTTGGCTCATATCCCAGTCTACCGAGTTTCTCCTGAACGTTGTCCATAAGTGCACTTACCTGGGAATTGCTTCCACCTGCAGCGATTATAAAATAATCTGCGATAGTTGTTATCTCGGATATATCTATGATCCTTATATCTTCACCCTTCTTTTCTTCAAGTGCCTCATAAGCTGCTTTAACCATTTCTTTTGCCTGCATTAACAAATCCTCCTTCATTATATAGTTTTGTTTATTCGTTTTATTTTTAAGCATTAACATTTCTATACATCTTTATATGGCGTTAATCTTATTTTCGCCTGCAAGAAGTTTCTCATAATAATCTTTAGTCTGCATCGTAAGATCGTCAATGATATCCTTTGAATCTTCGAGGTAATCTGTCACCGATCTGAGTTTCTCATATACTGCCAGGTCGATATCCTCAAATGCAAGTTTTCTGACTTTATCAAGTCCCGGAACAACTCTTCTTGATGGTTCAATATAATCTGCCAGAAAAAGGATCTTTCCTATCAGTGTCATATCCGGTCTTCCCGTCGTATGATAAGTAATAGCATCAAGTATCTCTTCGTCTTCAACTCCAAACTTTTCTGCCGCTATATAAGCTCCGACTTTTCCGTGAAGCAGATATGGTGCTTTAAGCTCGGCTTCTGTAATCTCCAGATTATATTTTTTGCATTTACTCAACAGCTTTTCATCAGAAAAATGCTTTGCGTTATCATGCAGCAATCCGCAGATGCACGCTTTATCCACATCATAACCATATTTCATGGCGAGCGCCGCGCACATATACTTTACTCCCATTGAATGTATGAATCTTTTTTCGGTATTCTTTTCTCTAAGGATCTCAATGATCCTGCTTTCTTCCATCATTGCAGTATGCTCCGTTACTTAAGACGTCTAATTGTTCTTTTTTATTGGTTCGCAGGTCTTACCCTCTATACCAGTATTTTAACACTTCCGACCTGTATTCTTCAAGAAATCTTCTTACAGATTCATTAACAAAATATCTGACCGAACCACCCGATACAAATCTTTCTCTTATCATAGTTGACGAAATGTCCACATAAGGCATTTTTATGAATTCAACCCTGGCTCCGTACTCTTTTCTGAGTCTTTCGGCTGAAAGATCCATCCTTGCCTTTGATGTCGCTTTATATGTTTCAAGGTTCATTCCCGTCTTTGACTGTCCACTTGTTTCAAAGTTTGTCGCTGCCTGAGACTGCTCACTTTTTACATTTTTTATCTCTGACTGATCCTGCTCGCTTGTATAATTTCTTATTCTGCCGGCTGCAAGTATAGTTGCCCGCTTAAAGATCTCATCGCTTTCTTTCCATTTTTCGATATACTCAAGACTATCCTGCCCGATTATCAGGTAAAGACTGCCTTCGCCTTCAAGCTGACGCAGGGTATCGATCGTAAAAGTACTCTCGTCATTTCTCTTGATCTCGATATCGGACACTTCAAATCCGTCATTATCCTTAATTGCTTCATAAGTCATCTTAAGACGTATATCTTCCGGAAGAAGCGAGCTGTTGCTCTTATGATATGGCGCTTTGGCGGGTATGAACAAGACCTTATCAAGTCCGAATTCTTCTTTTGCCGATTCGGCCATGATAAGATGTCCCAGATGAACCGGATTAAAGGTTCCGCCCATGATTCCTATCTTCTTGGTACTCATTTTCTCTGCTTTACCCCCTATATGGGATTTTCCGTTCGCCAGGTGGTAATTTCCCGCTTCGCCGGCACGTTTTTACCACCTATATGGGCTTTCCTTTTTCCCAGGTGGTAATTTCCCGCTTCGCCGGCACGTTTTTACCACCATCACTTAGGCAAAACGATCTTTCTGTCCTTTTCCTTGTCTGCCTGTTTATAAAGCACGATCCTTCTTCCGATAACCTGAACCACTTCGCAGTGTGCTCTCTCGGAAAGTATCTGAGCTATAGCCTTCGGATCGTCGAGACAGTTCTTAAGGACATTTATCTTTATAAGTTCTTTATTCTCAAATGTCTCTGTTACCGCATCTGTAACTTCAGGCGTAAGCGTTGCCTTTCCGATATTGATGATCGGATCCAGATTCATTGCAAGTCCTTTTAAATATGCTCTCTGTTTGCTTGTCATTAATTATTCGGTGGAAACCTGTGATATTACGCACAAGAGAAACCGCCTCTAACCTGCCTTTCTATTTCTAAAAGATATTTGACACTTTGTTCATAGTAATCAAATATAAGTTGTCACATGGTTTTAACTGCTTCATACTTAAATAATCTATTTATAGTAATCAAATGTAAGTCCGTACATTCTTACGGTATCGCCTTCGCCAATTCCGAGCTTCTCAAGTTCTTCAAGGATACCGTTATCCTTTAAGAACTGCTGGAAGAAGGTAAATCCTTTCTCGGATTCAAGATTGGTGTATCCGAGCATTCTCTCGATCCTTGGGCCTTCTACCACATATTCTCCATCTTCATTAACGCTTACCGTATACGGTTCATTGCTTATAGCAAGCGCCTGCTCCGGCTCATATTCGGTTTCAAATGTAACAGGTTCTTCACCGATCTCGTCAAGCATATGCTTCACATAATATAGAAGTTCCTTGACGCCTTTCTTGCTTACGGCAGAGATTGGGAATACCTTAATGCCTTCTTTTTCTTCAAATTCTTCCTTAAGAAGCTCTATTACCGTTTCTATCTCAACATCGCTCATACAGTCTATCTTGTTGGCTGCGATGACCTGTGGCTTTGTCGCAAGTTTAGGATCGTAAGCGAAAAGCTCGCTGTTAATGGCTTTGATATCATTTATCGGATCCCTGCCCTCGACTGATGCCGCATCCACGATGTGAATAAGCACTCTTGTTCTTTCCACATGTCTTAAAAACTCATGTCCAAGGCCGACTCCCTGTGAAGCACCTTCGATCAGTCCCGGAATATCGGCTATAACGAAACCGTCCGTATCTTCAAGATATACAACTCCGAGATTCGGATTAAGCGTAGTAAAATGATAGTCGGCGATCTTAGGCTGAGCGTTGGATACTACTGACAAAAATGTGGATTTGCCTACATTAGGGAATCCAACGAGTCCAACATCGGCAATAACCTTAAGCTCTAAGATAACTTCAAGCTCTCTTGCCGGCTGTCCAGGCTGGGCATATTTTGGAGCCTGCATTGTCGGCGTTGCATAGTGCTGATTTCCCTTTCCTCCGTTTCCGCCCCTTAAGACGGTTACCTTCATATTGTCGCCCGACATGTCAACGATAACTTTTCCGGTCAATGCTTCTTTTATTACAGTACCCTCCGGTACCTTAAGGACAATGTCTTCACCGTCGCTTCCATGGCATCTTTTACCAGAGCCGTTTTCTCCGCTTCCTGCAGAAAATTTTCTTTTATGTTTAAATGCATTAAGGGTATTGAGACCTTTATCGACTTCAAATATTATGTCTCCGCCCCTTCCGCCGTCTCCGCCGTCAGGACCGCCTGCCGGTACGAACAACTCACGGCGAAAGCTTACACAGCCGTCTCCGCCTTTACCGGATTTTATAATGATCTTTGCTCTGTCCGCAAACATTTCTTTCTCCTATTCATTTACGGGATATCCATATCCCTTCTGCGCCGGAGTACATTATCACCACTCAGGAAAGCCTCTTATAATGGCTGTGAATTTCCTGAACGGGTCAAACGCAACACACTCCATGTGCATAAAGAGCCCTCTACTTCTCTTATCAATGAAGTAAAGGGCTCGCAATCACGTCATGATTATTTCTCTACAGGATAGACAGAAGCCTGCTTCTTGTCTCTGCCTTTTCTCTCAAATTTTAATACACCATCAACAAGTGCGAATAATGTATCGTCTCCTCCGCGGCCTACGTTAACGCCCGGATGGATCTTTGTTCCACGCTGTCTGTAAAGAATATTACCGGCCTTAACAAATTGTCCGCTTGCTCTCTTGGCTCCCAGTCTCTTTGACTCGGAATCCCTGCCGTTCTTAGTAGAACCAACACCCTTTTTATGAGCGAAAAACTGAAGGTTCATTCTTAACATGACTTACACCTCCTTAAAATGAAGTTTTACATATTTTGTTCCGTATTCTTTGCTGATATTTACACATCCAAGCTCTAATGCTTTCATTAACAATAACGCGTCGGCATCCGGCTCGTCCTGTGTCAGAAGGAATTCAATCCTTGCTTTCTTCTCGTCTACAGACGACTTGAAGCCCGCTTCGGTCAATCCTTCTATTGAATTGATGGTATTGAAGACCAGAGCGCTTATGGAAGCGCACACGATATCATGTCCTGCTGCCGCAAATCCGCTGTGTCCTTCAAATACGAACTGTTTTACATTTTCTTCTTTGTCTCTGAAAAATGTTATATCAGTCATATCAATTAAGCGTTGATCTTTTCGATCTTAACCTTAGTAAACGGCTGTCTGTGGCCATTCTTCTTATGATATCCTGATTTTCTCTTGTATCTGTAAACAACAACCTTCTTTGCTTTACCCTCTTCAAGAACTAAAGCATCAACGGTTGCGCCTGAAACTGTAGGATCTCCTACAACTACAGAACCGTCTTTGTTTACAACAAGAACCTGATCAAAAGTAACATTGCTGTCCTTTGAAACACCAAGCTTCTCAACTTTAATGATATCGCCCTCAGCTACTTTGTACTGTTTACCACCTGTTGCAATAATTGCGTACATCTAAGGCACCTCCTGTTTATCATTACTCGCCAGCTTCGGCATCCATCGGAATTTAAGCCTCGCTGTGCGGCACACTCTGATATCTTACCATTAAGGATTGTCAGTGTCAACAGGGTTTTGAAAAAATATTATCAGAATGTTTTCAAATATTTTCAATCTTAAGTAACTGTTACTATTGATCCAACCGACTGATCAGATGCCGGTTTTCCGGCATATATTTTTGTGTTATACGCTGTTCTCTCATTTTCTTTTACTTCAAACGATTCAGAATTATCTACTCACTATGAAGCGCTTACGAATTAACCGATGCCTTACATGAAAATGCAGTCTTCCACACTGATTATGAAATGCTCCTTCCAAAAACAATGGCTGTTATTATTGCGGTATTCTTATTTTAACGGTTTATCATTAAAATTAATTAATATTTCCGGCTCATCCTTATCTTTTCTTATCAGTTCCATTTTTAATCCGCTGCTGATATCATCACCTTTTGTCGGATAATGTGATATGAGCAATGTATCACCTTCATCGTTTCCTTCAAGCCAGTATGCGTCATATGTATAGGTTTGAAGAGCCCCTCTGTAGTCAGGATATTTTTGTTTAATCTCTAATCCATCAATGACTTCACTCCAGCTTTTTGCTTCTTTTGATAAAGACTTTATATATTCAATATCATCTACTGACAGTCTTTCATCAGAATTGGTCTCACCGATTGCTTCCATTTCCTTAAATTCGGATATACCGCTTAAACCTTGTTCCTTGATTCTTTTCAACGCATCAATTTGTTCAGAAGTCAGATTCTTATAACCTACATGCTTTGATGTATTAATCTGTAATTGCCTTTCTTCTTCACTTAATTTATTATATATTTTTTCCGACTCTTCCTTATCAAAATCAGCCACATAATAAAGTTCACTTCTGTCTTTTATTTCGGAAGATGTAGTTGTTTTTGATCCTTTTTTCTCCGAACCGTTATCATTGCTTTTTTCTTTAACGCCGCAACCAGCAAATATTGATGCTGATATAATACATAAAAAAATTATTGTTGTTATTACCCTATCTGATTTTCTTTTTCTCATTATGTCCTCCTTACCTAAACAAAACAACAAGCAACATCAGATACCTGTATCAGACGGCATCTGTTTTTTACCTTATCCCCATCGTTATCTTTTGTATTTTAATTAATGGAGATGTAATGTGGATTTTCTGAAACAAAACTTTCGATTCACCTCCTTTTCGATTGTTTCAACAGCTGCTTCAGTTTCGATTCCTTGAAAATATGTTAGCATATTTAAGCTCACTTTTGTTAACGATTGCGTAATTGGTCGGTTTTTGTGCGTAATTGGTCATTTTTTCTCTTGTTTTATGTTTTTTAAAATGACCCTCTCCGCCAGAGGTATCCTTACTCTTTTCCTTATTATCTGCGCCAGTTTAAGCGACGTAAAATCAACGAACTCAGTCCTTATCTTATCTTTCCTAAGCTCTTCTTTAAGCCTGTCTTTAAGGATCTCATAACTTTCCTCTTTCTTCATATTTATAAAGTCAACTATTATTATTCCGGAAAGGTCTTTTAACTTCAGCTGTCTTGCTATCTCTGCCGCAGCTTCAAGATTGACCTTAAGAGCTGTTTCTTCTTTGTTTTTCTTACCCAGAACGTCTCCGGTGGAATTTACATCGATACTTACAAGGCTTTCGGTCTGCTCTATCACTATATTGCCGCCGCCCGGAAGCCATACTTTTTTTTCCAGCGCCTTCTTTATGACGCTTCGCGCGTTGTACAAAGCATTCATCTCTTCAGCCGTATGCAGCACTGTGTTGAAACGATCTTCAAATACTTTTTTTATCTTATCATCATCCGTTATAACGGTATCGAATCTTTCATTAAGATATTGTTCTATAAGATGATCTTTTTCTTTCGGATTTCCGCAGACCAGAGAGTACAGGGTTAGATTTCTCCCCTTCTTTACTATATCTTCAAGTCTTTCAATAATCTCTTCAAAATCATTTCTTATTATATCCTCATCTGCTCCTTCGGCTTCGGTACGCATTATCACCGTCGTATCAAGTCCTTTTTTTCCCAAGGCTTCATCAGAAAGGATACCCGCAAGCTTTCGAAGCCTTTTTCTTTCGGCATCGTCTTTTATTCTGGAAGAAACAGCAAAGCTCTTATAACCTGAGGTCACCGCAGTATATTTGCCGGAAAGCCTTATGTCACAGGCTGCTTTAAGCTTCTTTTCACCGACACTCTCACTGTTAACCTGAACAAGAACCGTATCTCCGGTTCTTAAGACGGTTCTTGTTTCACCGTTTTCATTATATATAACAGGTTTTTTAGCATCCGAAAGCTGCACGCATACCGTCGTTTCCGGTGAGATACTAACAAATGCCAGTTCCATGTTTTTTACTATATTAGAAACCCTTCCAACATAGATATTGCCAAGAAAATGCGTTTCTTCCTCCCTGCATATCTCTATTCTCACAGGTTTCTTATCATAAGTAATGAAATAATAGAATCCATCATTCTTTGATATGGTCAGTTCCATTCTGTTTACATCCTTTTTCCTGCTCTGTATCCCTTAACCCCAGCGGTATAAGCCGCCCTTCATCATCTCTGCAGTACATTTCAAGTCTGTGTATCTGAAACATATATTCTTCAGACGACAACAGTAGTATGCCGTTTTTCTCAAGAAATGTCTTAAGCACAAGCTCCGGCTTTATATTGGTCTCGCTGCCTGCGCCAAGTTTCATATATACGCTTATCCCATTGGAATATCTTTCCATACGGCTGTTTTCATCAAGTTTATATTCACAGGAAATATCCATTATATGAGGTCTTATATCAATTAAGTTTTCACTCTTTTTGGTCTTTTTTACAACCTCGATCTTATCCTGTAAAAGCATCTCCTCAATCTTTTTAAATTCCTGCACACTCATCTTAAAATCTTTCGCGTAATCATCTTTGAGCGCGATGACGTATTCAGCCGCTTCGATAAGCGACATCGGATTCTTCGCGTCTTCCTTAAGGATTCTGACGTCTTCTATATGAAAACCTTCGATCATGTTCGCGTTGAGTGTATCTTTGATCTCAGATACATTTTGGATATCCTCTCTGAGATTTAAATCAAAATATTCTCCGTCACTTGTCAGTCCCACTCCCAGCGGCTGGGCGAAAAATATCAATTGATGCGGATTAAATCCCTTGGAATACTCTACAGGTATTCCGGACTTTCTTACCATCTTCTGCATATAACGCATAACATCCAGATGTCCGGTGTATTTAACTGCTCCGTATTTTGAAAATTTAATTCTAAGCTTCAACTTATTATCCTGCGCTTTCTTTTTTTT
>CACZSY010000081.1 GCA_902783965.1 uncultured Lachnospiraceae bacterium | reverse complement strand
CAGCATTTTCCGAACAGTCAGCAACCAGTATTCTGGGAGTTGCCGCAGCAACTCTAAGGAAACCATGTTTCATAACTTCCTCCTCTAAATATTTTCTAAAAATCTCTCTCTGATGGCATTGTCAGGATATTCCCCAAGTTTTTTTACATTTTCCTTCGGGATAAAGCCTCCTGCCATAAACGCGTGTCCGCCGCCCGATCCGATATCCGATATTGAAGCATATACAAGTTTCCCGGCATCTACTTTGATAACCTCTGATCTTACCGAGAACTTTATGCCGTCCGGACGGTTGGCATATATTACAGCCACATCCACCTCATCAAGCGCCAGGATAAAATCCGCGACAACTGCGATCTGCGCGTCGGCGCACGCGAAAGGTATATTGGCAAAACCTATCTTATCATAAACAAAAATATTTTCAATAGCCGCTCCATATGCCTGCAGATCCGAAAATTCCATGCTGTTCATGGAAAGCTCCGTTATGATATCATTCGAGGCACGGTCAAAAAGGAACGAGAACATCATGATGTCATCCTGCGTAACGCCTCTTGTAAAATTCATGGTGTCCATCTTTAGTCCGTAAAGAAGCGCTGTAGCGACGTCCTTATCCGGCTCTATCCCTAGCTCCTGATAATACTGCGCGATCATTGTCGCACAGGCGCCTGTCTTTCTTACATCAAGATATTTATAGCCTTCACTTACTACTAAAGGATGGTGATCGATGCAGGCTATCTCATCTCCCACGAGATCTATGATATTGCCGCCGCCTTTCTGGGAATCTATACAGATGATCGGATCATCCTTTCCCATCTCTGTCGGCAGGCTCTTTTCAGGATATATATCAATATTACAAAGCTCTGTCATCTTTCTGGTATTGATCCTGTCTATCTGACCCACATAACAAAGAGTCGAATCTATGCCATAGTGCTTTAAGATACCGCGCAGGCCGAATCCGGCTCCGATCGCATCGGGATCCGGGAAATTATGAGTCTGGATAAATACCCGTTTGTCCCTGATATAATCCAACATTTCAAAAAAACTGTTCTTATCCATAAAAACTCCTATAATTGACACTTTATCGAAAGTGAGCATGGCTCGCTTCCTTACGCCGGGCGTACACAACTTCTTTACGTCTGGCGTGCGCATAAAAGGCAGCATCCCATCTCAAGGATGCTGCCTTCTTCAAGGATGTTGTAATCAATTTAAAATAAAACACCATGCAAGTAATTACATGTAGTCGATATCCTCATGATCATTGAAGATCGCTTCATACTTGGCAAGGATCTCTTCATGTACAGGTGTCATACCCACGATCTCACAACCGTAGATGGTTGTCTCATCTTCTTCATCATCGATAGGAAGCGTAGCTCTGATGATCTTGATAATACTGTACAGGACAGAGTTCTCATCTCCGCCGAACGTTAACTTTGCATTAAAATAATAATCCAAAGGAAGGATACTGTCAGTCTTGAAAGCAAGACCGGTCTTTGAGATATTGATAACCTCAATAGGTGCTTCAACATTAACAACTTCGATATTGTTCTGTCTGAACAATGATGAAATGGTTAATTCCAGGCTAACCTGTTGTCTTTCACTCATTCTTTTTTCTATCATCTTTTCCTCCATCCGAATGTAAATATTTTACAATCTGATTATTTACTGTCCGACAATGTTTCCTATCTTATCTGACATCATGGATAAATTATAACCCTATCTTAAAAAATATTCAATATTTTTTTAAATATCATTAATACTTTTTTAGCCAAGCTGGGCTTTGACAACTTCCATAGCTTTGACAAGGCACTCATCTATTCCGGCAGGATTCTTTCCGCCCGCCTGAGCCATGGTCGCTCTTCCGCCGCCGCCTCCTCCGACAAGCGGAGCTGCCTGCTTGATAAGCGCTCCCGCATTGGCTCCGAGCGCTGCAGCGTCATCAGTTGCCATCGCGAGAAGGTTGACCTTTCCGCCGTTTTCTCCCGCAAGGAAGACAAATGAACATCCGAGTTTTCCTTTAAGCTCGTCGCCGAGAGTCCTTAAGCTGTTCATATCGGCGTTGTCAACTCTTGCAGTAAGGATCTTTACGCCCTTAACTTCAACGGCTGATTTCAAAGAATCTTCTACCGCGCTGCCTGCAAGCTTTGCTTTAAGCTTGTCATTTTCCTGATTCAAAGACCTGATCTCATCATTCATAGAGCTTATCTTTTTAACGATCTGGTTTCTGTCCGCCTTTGCCGCCATGCAGGCGCTGTCAAGCGTATTTTCAAGCTCTCTGTAATAGTCGAGAACAGCCTGTCCGGTAAGAGCTTCTATTCTTCTTACACCCGCTGCGATGCCGGTCTCTGAAACGATCTTAAAGAGTCTTATAGAACCGGTATTGGCAACATGAGTACCGCCGCAAAGCTCGACAGAAAAATCTCCCATGCTTACGACTCTTACTGTATCGCCGTATTTTTCTCCGAAGAGAGCCATCGCTCCGGTCTTCTTGGCTTCTTCCATGCTGCAGACCCTGGTGACTACCGGAAGATCCGCCGCTATCATTTCATTTACGATATCCTCAGTTTTCCTTAACTCATCCAAAGTCATAGGAGAAAAATGTGAAAAGTCGAATCTCAGTCTTTCTTTCTCGCATAATGATCCGTGCTGTTCAACATGGGTTCCGAGTACCTTTCTTAAGGCAGCCTGAAGAAGGTGTGTTGCGCTGTGGTTCTTACATGTATCCGCTCTCCTGTCTTCGTCAACCTTAAGCTCTACCATCTCGCCGACAGTAAATTCTCCTCTTTCAACATATCCTTTATGACCGATCCTTCCGCCGAGAAGTTTGACAACGTCTTCTACCACGAAACAGTTTTCTCCCCACTCGATAAGTCCGGTATCGGCATGCTGACCGCCCATTGTTGCGTAGAAAGGAGTTACCTCCGTAATGATAGTACCTTTCACGCCTTTGACAAGTTTATCAGTAACCTCGTTATTGTCAAGATCTACGAGCGCTGTTATAACCGAATTCTCACTCAGTCTGTCATAACCTACGAATTCGCTGGTAAGCTTAGGATCAAGGTTATCATAGACACTTGCAGCAGTTCCGGTATAAGTGGTCACTTCTCTTGCGTTTCTCGCAGTATCCTTCTGATGCTTCATGGCTGCGTCATAACCGCTCTCATCCACCTTAAGTCCCTTTTCTTCAAGTATCTCTTTTGTGAGATCAAGAGGGAATCCGTAGGTGTCATATAATCTGAAAGCATCTTCTCCCTTAAGTGTATCGCTTCCGTTCTTCGCGAGTTCATCAACAAGCGCGCCAAGGAGGCTTAATCCCTGATCGATGTTCTTATTGAAATTTTCCTCCTCAACGGCAAGTATGTTGAGGATATAATCCTTCTTTTCAAGAAGTTCAGGATATCCGTCCTTTGAAGAATCAATAACGGTAAGAGCAAGCTTTCCAAGGAAGCTTCCTTCGATCTGGAGCAGTCTTCCGTGTCTTAAGGCTCTTCTTAAAAGTCTTCTTAAGACATAACCCCTTCCCTCGTTGGAAGGCTTGATGCCGTCACTTAACATAAATGTCACAGAACGGATATGGTCGGTGATGACTCTTATCGAAACGTCGTCCTTATGATTCTCATGATAGGTCTTATGTGCAAGGGCGCATACCTCGTCCCTTAAAGCCTTGATGGTATCCACGTCAAATATTGAATCCACATCCTGTACTACAGTCGCAAGTCTTTCAAGTCCCATGCCTGTATCGATATTCTTCTGGATGAGTTCTGTATAGTTGCCGTTTCCGTCGTTATTGAACTGTGAAAATACGTTATTCCAGACCTCTATATATCTGTCGCAGTCACAGCCTACCTTACAATCCGGTCTGCCGCATCCGTATTTCTCGCCTCTGTCATAATAGATCTCCGAACAAGGGCCGCAAGGTCCTGCGCCATGCTCCCAGAAATTATCTTCTTTTCCGAATCTTGAGATCCTGTCAGCCGCGATCCCGATCTTTTTATTCCAGATATCGAAAGCCTCATCATCATCCATATATACGGACGGATAAAGTCTTTCCTTGTCAAGTCCGACCACTTCGGTCAGGAACTCCCATGACCATTCGATAGCTTCATTTTTAAAATAATCGCCGAATGAGAAATTACCGAGCATCTCGAAAAACGTGCCGTGTCTTGCGGTCTTTCCTACATTCTCGATGTCTCCTGTCCTTATGCACTTCTGACAGGTTGTGACTCTCCTCCTCGGCGGTATCTCCTGTCCCGTGAAATAAGGTTTAAGCGGAGCCATTCCCGAATTGATAAGAAGAAGACTCTTATCGTTGTTCGGCGGGATAAGGGAAAAGCTGTTAAGCCTAAGGTGTCCCTTGCTCTCGAAGAACTCCAGAAACATTTTTCTCAATTCATTAACACTGTAAGTTTTCAATTCAAACTGCCTCCCGGATCAAATATCCTGTTTATTATTCTTTTTATCCTTATGTTTTCTGAGGTTTATGCCCAGTAACAT
>CACZSY010000080.1 GCA_902783965.1 uncultured Lachnospiraceae bacterium | reverse complement strand
GCGGACGTGATCTTCTACTTCGGATGCTTTAAAAAGGGTATCAGCGCTGTGATCAATTTTCATTAAAAATAATGGAGGTTAATATGAGCAAACCAAAAAACCAGAAACCCGGCTGCCTCATCTCGATCATAGGCTTCTTCGGGACAATACTTATCTCATTGCTGCTGACCGCGGCGATTCTGGCGACGACTGTATATTCATGCTACAGGCATACCCTCAATACCCTGCCTGAGACACTAAACCGCATCATATATGTCGCGCTCGACCGGATAGACAAGGAAAATGACTATGAGATCTCAAAAGGTCTAGACAGCATAGGATACGAGCTTAAGGATATCTATCCTGAAAAATTTGTAACAAGCGTGACCGAGTCTGTTATCGACAACATTTTTTACGGAAAGAAGACGCCTGTGGATTTTTCTGCATTTACCGATAATTACAGAGAGATCATGGCGGATCTTACGGACAAGGGTATCGATCTTTATGTAGATTCCCTTCAAAAGACCGACCTGAAAAAAGAGTATAATGATATCAACAAGCTTTTTAAGGATTCTTACAATATAGACCTTTCAGAGTATATCAAAAGCGAAGATATCGAAAAAGCCGATGAAAAATTAAGCAGTGCCGACTTTGATAAGATCAGGGAGGAAAGCAAGACAAAGGCGAAGGAAACCATCTATACCGCATCCGATAAACTGATGGACGAGAAATTCGTAGATGAACTTAACCATAATCTCAATGAGATGTATGAAGACGAAGACCTTAAGGAATTCCAGAAAGCGATCGAACAGGTCGAGAGCAACGGCATCTTAGCGATCTGCGGCATTTTCTTTATCGTATTGCTTTTTGCTCTTATACATTTCTTTATGTATTCGCAAAAGCACCGCGCGGTCAGAAACTTCTCGATCTGCTTCTTCTTTGCCGGGCTGATACATCTTACCGTATGCATTGTATTGGCTGTATCAATGTCAGAGCTTAAGAAGAACGTCAATAGTGATTCCGACAAGGAGATCGCCGAGCTGGCAACCGATATCGTCTCAAGATTTACAGAGCCGTTCAAGCTTGCTACGACACTTTGCTTTGTGATAATGATAGCTCTCTTTGTGATCAGCCGCATTATGAAACGTAAGGAACGCAACGCTGTCGAGGAAGAAGATATTTTAGAGCTTAAGGGATGATCGCCGGGATTTTTCCTTGCACATCCCGTATACATATAAGAACCCGGTCAACGATCATCGTTCGTTGACCGGGTTTCTTTTTATTTTATCATAACCCTTATCAGTCTGTTACTTAATATCCGACCACGCTTCTATAACATCTTTTTGTTCCGTTGCCGCGATCGTTGCCCTTCTGTTTTCTGAGGTTGTGCCTGCCAGCCTATCCTGATGATCCGTATTCTGTTCTCTCATAGCCCAGCTTCCTCTGGTATATTTGTATGAGATGACCGTGCCCTCATCAAGAGCCATTGTTATCTCCGCCGTATTGTCTGATGTCCTTGTAAGCTGCATAGTCTCATCATTAGGATTCCATCCGTTAAAGTTTCCAACAATATATATCTTATCATCAGCAGGAGTTCCCTCCGGAAGCGTTACCGTAAATTTCATATTAACTTCCTTGGTCTGTGTCTTTGGGAACTCTTCTTCGCTCAACGGTCTGTCCTGTGAGTCATACTTAATGATCATTGTGGCAAGTCCCGGAATCCTTACATCACTGCCTGCATTGAAACTGTTGTCTGTAAGAAGGTCTTTTCCTTCTATACATATCTTAAACGACTCTTCTTTTTCATCCGTATTATGAATTATCAAAAGACTGCTTCCGTCTTCTGCTCCTGTAACTGTATAGGCAAAAAGCGCACCCCTGATCCCGAGCGTCTCATAATTTCCTTCAAATAATACCGGATTTGACTTTCTTATCTCTATGAGCTTCTTATAATAATTATAAATACTTTCCGGATCTAATTCTTCTTCCTCTAACGATATACCGTCATCAGGCAATGTATACTTGGATATATCATTTTCGCCCTGAATGAATACTGTCATTCCCGTTCCCTTGGCTGATCTGTACCAGTCAAAAGGTTCTCTCTTGGACTGATCGCTTGAAGAACTGTTCTGTCCCAATTCTTCACCATAATAGATAAAAGGAGTACCCGGAAGAGTAAACTGGAGCGCCGCCGCCAGTTTTGTCCTGCCTTTATTCTCTTTCATTCTTCTGTAGATCCTGTTAATATCATGATTTCCTATCATGGTTGAATCTATCATCATACTTGAAGCGGAATCCTGCGCGTTTGCCGCTTTTTCGAATTTGGTCCTGCCCTTAAGCAATGGTGTCAGGATATCTGTAACATTTCCGAGCGCCACTTTTTCTATTGCATAACACAACGGGAAATCGAAAGATGATATCATATCGCTGTAATACGGAGCCAGTGTACCGTAACCGTCTATCCAGTTCTCACCTACAACGAATGCTGCCGGATTTTTTTCCGCAACATAATTGCTGAACTCTTTCCACCAGCTGTGGGTGATATTCGCATCCACATCAATTTCCTTTGAACCATCCAGACGGAAACCGTCAATGCCCTTATCAAGCCAGAAACCTGCAATATCTTTTATCTCATCCCTGACCTTCTGATTACTGTAATTTAAGTCCGGCATAATAAAATCATAATTGGCATAAAAATATTTTCCCGTTTCCGCGTGTTTTTTCATGTTGCCCATGCCCTTAGGGACTTCTTTTTTGGAATCATAGATAAAATAATAATCCCTGTACGGACTGTTGTCATTGTAGATGGCATCCTGAAACCATGCGTTTTCTATTGATGTATGATTTACGACAAAATCAATGATTATCCTGATGTCATTGTCATGGCATGCCTTTACAAGACTCTCAAAATCCTCCATCGTTCCGTAATCCTGTTCAACCGACCTGTAATCAACCACATCATATCCGTGATATTTGGTTGCTTCCATCATCGGCATAAGCCATACCGCATCCACACCGAGTTCTTTAAGATAAGGTATTTTTTCTTCGATGCCCTTAAAATCCCCGATGCCGTTTCCGTCAGAATCATAGAAGTTTCTTACAAATATTTCATAAAAAACTGCCGTCTTCGCCCATGAAGGATCATTAAAAACTACAGGTTCCGCGGTCTTGTCCGGTTCTGCGGTACTATCCGGCGCTGCCGTCTCCTGTCCGCCTGTGACACCCGGTACCGGAGTCTGTTCAGAACTCTGTTCATCTTCACTGCTGCACGCGCAAAGAATAACCGCTATCACCATCATCAATAACGCAAATCTTGCCTTTTTCATACAAAAACTCCTTTACTTTAATTTTATCCTGTTCCAAAGATCTGTTACTATGGTCACATTTGATTCATTTAACCATTCATCATATAGTTTTTCAAATTCTTTATCCTGTCGTTCTTTTATAATCTCGTTCTTTTTATTCTTCTTTCCGTTCTTATCATCGGAACTTATGCAGTAGAAGAAATAATATCCGTCATCTCCCTCTAGTATTTCCGTTTTTTCTCCGTCTTTAAGACTAAATACCGCCTCTTCAATATTCTGCGGAAGCTCTCCGCGGGAATAAATGCAGCTTGTCTTCTTATTATCTGAACCGGATGCCGCCAGACTCAGAAAATCGATATTCTTATTAAATATCTTGTCATACGCGATCTGTGCCCTATTCAATGCATCCTGTTTTTCCGTTCCGGTACCGTTGTGCTTTATCCCGTCTTTTCCCGTGCCCATAAACATGGAAAAATACTGTTTTACATTTACGCACCTTGATTCTTCTTCCGTAACAACCGTATCCACATCCATGGTAACCACGTTGAAAAGCTTTCCCGCAAGATAGTTATCCTCATAGATCGTTCTGACTATATCGTGGTTGATTCCGTATTCCTTCTGATCGTTCATGGAAATGCCAAGCAAAAATGATGCCGCTCCATCCTCAACCTCGATCTCTTCATCAGCCGTAAGGAGCACATTCTGTTTCATGGCCTGATCATGCATGATCTTAAGCCTGATTATCTGATTGATTATCTCTTCCTTCGCCAGATCCTCAAAAGTCTTGTCTCCGTCAACCTTAAAAGTCCAGATATGCTCTGTCAGCACCGGCTCGTATTTATCACGGATCATATTGACATAGACCATAGCCTCACTGTAAGTAACCCTGGTATCATTCACCGTAAGCAGTACCGCGTCGTTGACGATCTTTCCGTCAACGATATCATCTTTACTCTTCTCAACCGTAACGGCGTTGCCCTCGTTCTCCGAAGGCTTCGGTTCATCTTCTTTCTTACACCCCGCAGCAAGCGCCGCAACTGCCAGCACTGCCAGCAGGCCTCTTGTATATAGTTTTTTCCTCATAAAAAGTGTTACCTTTCTGCTTTGTCTGTCTTATCAGTACCATCTTTTTTTATTATAATTTGTTCATAAATCTCATTCAATACTTCTTTGAGATTTTTATACACAGCATCCATTCTTCCGCCGTCATTTACCTTCATATTTTCCATAGAGTAAATGAAAAACGGCTTTTTCCTGTAATCAAATCTGAGCTTTCCTTTAAAGGTCTTGACCAGTCCTTCTATCGCCGCGGGATCGACATCGGCCTTTTCATATATCATAAGCCGGAACACCATGCCTTCCTGTTTCAGGCTTACAAGCTGCGCCCGATGCGCAAGCGCTTTAAGATAAGCGGTCTTTATGATATTGTCTACAGGAACCGGCATCTCTCCGAAACGGTCAAACATCTCATCATTAACATTCATCATATCATCTTCATCTGTAATAAGTGAGATCTTTTTGTACATTTCCAGACGGATATACTCATTCGGAATATATGAAGACGGGATAAACGCGCTGACATTAAGATCTATCTGCGTCTCAAATTCCGGTTTCTCATCATTTCCCTTAAGCCTGCCGACTTCCTCATTCAAGAGCTTGCAGTAAAGATCATATCCCACTTCCTCCATATGTCCCGACTGCATCGAACCTAATATGCTTCCGGCTCCTCTTATCTCAAGATCCTTCATGGCTATCCTGATCCCCGAACCAAGCTCGGTAAATTCCCTTATCGCGGCAAGTCTTTTTTCCGCCACTTCCCTGATTATCTTATCCTGTTTGTACATTAAAAACGCGAATGCCGTCCGGTTGCTCCTTCCGACCCTTCCGCGAAGCTGATACAACTGCGAAAGTCCGAATCTGTCCGCATCCGCGATTATCATCGTATTGACGTTGGAAATATCCAGTCCCGTCTCGATTATTGTGGTGCTTACCAGTACATCTATCTCCCGGTTGATGAAATCCATCATGACATTTTCAATTTCATTCTTACTCATCCTGCCGTGGGCGTAGGCAATAACCGCCTCAGGAACAAGCTTTTGAAGCCTTGAACTTACCTCTGTTATATCATTTACCCTGTTCGATACAAAATATACCTGACCGTTTCTCGATATCTCCCTGATTATCGCCTCCCTTATGGTCTGTTCATCATATTCAAGAACGTAAGTCTGGATTGGAAGTCTGTCTACGGGCGGCTGCGTGAGCACGCTCATATCTCTTATGCCGATAAGACTCATATGAAGGGTTCTCGGGATAGGAGTCGCCGAAAGTGTCAGGACATCCACATTTTCCTTTAATTTCTTTATCTTTTCTTTGTGGGTCACGCCAAATCTCTGTTCCTCGTCCACCACCAGGAGACCGAGATTCTTATAACCGATCTTATCCGAAAGCAGGGCATGTGTGCCTATAACGATATCCACAAGACCTTTTTTAAGACCTTCCGCGGTCTTTGCTCTTTCCGCCGGCGTCCTAAGCCTTGATACCATCGCGATGTTTACCGGATAATCTTTCATTCTCTGGGTAAATGTATTGTAATGCTGCCTTGCGAGTATGGTAGTAGGCACCAGAACGGCAACCTGCTTTCCGCTCTGTACCGCTTTAAAAGCCGCCCTTATGGCTATCTCCGTTTTGCCGAAACCGACATCGCCGCAGATAAGCCGGTCCATGATCTTATTGCTTTCCATATCCCTCTTTGTGGCGTTAATGGCTTCTATCTGATCCTCGGTTTCTTCAAACGGAAAAGTATCTTCGAACTCTCTTTGCCAGATATCGTCCTTCTCAAACGCGTAACCTGTCTTAGACTGCCTTATGGCATACAGTCTTACAAGTTTCGCCGCGATACCCGCTACTTCTTTCTTGGCTCTCTGCTTCGCTTTACTCCAGTCATTGGAACTAAGCCTGTTCATCTTCGGGCTTGCGTCTCCGGCCGAAGCATATTTCGCAAGAACATCAAGTCCTCCCGCCGGTACATAAAGGACTCCTTTATCCGCATACTCTATCTTGATATAATCCTTTACGACATGATCCGTCTCGATCTTAACGACCCCTTTATACATTCCTATTCCATGGTTTTCATGTACAACATAATCTCCGACGTGAAGATCGTCAAAATTCAGGACAGGTTTTTTGCTCTTTGCTCTCTCTTTTTTCTTTCTGCCTGAAATATTTTTAAAAATATCGCTTTCAGACAGGACCGCGTACTGGATCATAGGATACTCATAGCCTCTGGTCAGGCTTCCCGTTGTAACCATGATCTCTCTTTTCTGCGGTATCCTGTCGTTATCATTTGAAAAGAATCCGTTAAGCTCCCTGTCCGCCAGCTCCGCGGCTATCCTCTTTGCCCTTTCGATCGAAGAACATACCAGTACCACCCTGTAGCCCAGCCTTTTCCACTGCGCAAGCTCTTTTACCAGAAGTTCAAAATCATTGTTGTAACTGCTTATGCTCTTTACATTAAAATCCACTTTAAGCTTAGGCGTAAGCAGATCCGTCTTCATATCAAGCGTGCTCAGCATGACCGTCTTCATGCCCGATACGGCGGATATAAGCTTTTTCGGCTCATATATCGCCTTCGTCTGTTCCGGAAGGATGTATCCCTTCTCCAGTCTTGTTCTCATGCTCTCATTGAACTGTTCAAAGTTTTCGAGCATGCTGTCAAATGTGCGTTTCGGTTCGTCCGCTATTATCAGAGTCCTGTCTTTATCAAGATAATCCAGTATCGATACCGTCTTATCCGCAAAAAAGCAGAGATAACTCTCGATACCGGTTCCAAGATCTCTGTAATCAAGGCTGTCGAGGAAGCTTCCCACAGTCATTTCGAGTCTGTGCGCCTGTTCATTCTCCATATTCTTACGGAACTTCCCAACCTGTTTTGACTCCGACTTTTTTATCTTCTGAACGCCTTTATCTATAGTTTCCTTACTGAAGATAAACTGGGCTGCCGGAAACAGTTCTATCTCTTCTATTCCGTCTTCGACCGTTCTCTGGCTTTCAACGTCAAACAGTCTTATCGTATCAACCTCATCGCCGAAAAGCTCTATCCTGTAAGGCTGCTGTCCCGTAAGAGGGAATATATCTATTATCCCTCCTCTGACCGAATACTCACCTTTTCCGTCAACCTGATCCTTCCTTGAATATCCCATATCCATGAGTTCTTTCCCAAGCAGTGTCTGGTCCAGGGTATCATTTATACGTATCTTTATGATATTGGCCTCAATTACCTCCTTGGGCGTGAGCTTATCCCACAACGCCTGCGCGCTCATGACAATTATAAGTTTTTCCCCGTCGATCAGGGCTTTAATTATCTCCATACGCTCACTTTCGATAGCGTTTCCGTGTACATCGGCGCTGTAGAACAGAACGTCCTTGGCAGGATACACCTTCGCCCTGCTCCTGATATAGAGCCTGATCCCCTCGCGGAGCTGCCTTGCCCTGATCTCATTTTCCGTGATTACGAGAGTAGTCTCATAATCCGCGCTTAAGGCTGCGATAAGCTGTTCTCTCTGCCCGTCGATACAACCTGACGCGGCTGCCGGAAGCAGGCCTTTTTTAAGAGCATATTTTAATTGTTCATATTCCCCCAGCTCATCAAGGGGTTCAAATAAAGCTTTCATCATGATACTACGCTGCCCTTACTGTTATAAATATTCATTGCCTTGTCTATCTCATCCTCCGCCATCAGCGCAGCCGCCCCCGTAACTTTTTTAAGAGCCTCTCTTATCCTGACTTCATCCGATTCGCTGAAATGTCCAAGCACGAAGTCAGCCAGATCGTAATCCACGGGCTTTGCCCCGACGCCTACTTTTATTCTGGCAAATTCATCCGTTCCTATACAGGAAATGATGCTTTTGACGCCGTTGTGTCCGCCGGCGCTGCCCTTTTTCCTGATCCGGATATTGCCCGGTTCAAGGCTGATATCGTCAAATATCACTATAAGATCCTCTACAGGTATCCTATAGTAATTCAAAAGCTCTCTTACGCTCTCTCCGCTGAGATTCATAAAGGTGAGCGGCTTCGCGAGCATCACTTTAACTCCTTCAATGCTTCCCCTTCCGGTAAGCGCCCTGCATTCTTTTTTATCGACAGCTATCCTGTATTTATCGCTCAGCGCAACAATACTGTCAAATCCTATATTATGTCTTGTGCCGGTATATCTGCTGCCCGGATTACCGAGTCCTACTATCAATTTCACTGAACCTGCTCCTTTAATATTTCCTTTTAAACGCTTAGTAGGAGGGGAAAAATTTTCCTCTCCTACCTGACTATGTTCTCTCTATCCTTTGATAATTATCTATCTGACTTTGTATACTCTTTCTCCATCCCATGAAAAAGTATATACCACTGTTCCACCGTTAACAGCGCTTCCGATAGAATATCCGCCTGACTGAAGTTCAATAGGATTGCCGTCTTTGTCTTTCATTACTACAGGCTTTCCGTTTTCAAAAGTTATCCTTCCTTTTCCGGTCTCCACTGAGTCTTTCATTACACTGACGTCCATTGTGCCATTGAACATATCATCGGCAAAACTTCCTCTGTATATCAGTCTTAAATCGTCTTTCGTCTCTGTAAACTTTCCTTCTCCCGATGCAAGTCCGTTTTTAAAACTTCCAACGAATCTGTTATAACCCGAACCATCAAGCAATCTGATATATACGCCGTCACCTTCCATTACGCCTTCACTGATGCTGCCGAAATACAGTGCATTTTCACCAGGTAAGATCACGATCGCTTTTTCCGCGTAGAACTCTTCCTGAACGGTTCCAAATCCTGCATCCGAATAATAAATAATCTTTCCTGCTTTTAAAAGCGACTTAAATCCATCGGTTCCCGCAATCTCCAAAACCTTTGAAAGGCCTGCGCTCTTTGAAGGATTAAGCTCATATAACTCTGCAAACATTTCCTCATAAGCCGTAACATCTATTGTCTGCGGATCGTCATCCGGAGTCTGTGTTGCAGGTGCAGGGGTCTGTGTTGCAGGCGCAGGGGTCTGCGTTGCAGTTTCAGGATCCTGCGTTGCAGGTGCCGGTGTCTGTGTTGCAGGCACTGTATTTACCACCTTAGAAGGATCGTCTACAACCTGCGGCTGACCCGCCTCCTCAGGAGACTTTGTAGGCTTTGGCGTTGCATCTATATTTTCCGCAACCAGACCATATACTTTCTCTGAATTAAGCGCTGTCTTAACGGTTAACAGATACTGATATCCCAAATACCGCTCATCCATCGCAATATATGTATCAAAGATCTTTATCGCCAGTTCTTCCTGATCAGCCGAACTGTAATCCCATAAGGATTTATAACTGTCCAAAGCATCCTGATATGCAGCTGCTTCAAATTTTTTATCAGCCTCTGCAAGATCATTCTTATACTTCTGGATACTCATCACCTTATATATACCGAATGCGATAACGCCTACTGCTGCCAGTACTCCGACAACCACGCTGACAACCTGCATTCGTTTTTCCATCTTATCATTTCTTTGCTGACGAATTTCTTCATAATTAACATGATCTTCGTAGAAAGGTTTTATCTCTTCAACTTCCGGCGGTACATAATCCGGATTCTTCATTATGGCATAAACGAACGGTGTCTCCGGTTCTTCTTCCTCAGGTTTCTCTTCGTCTTTGACATCTTCCCCGTCAACGCCTGTATTATCAAAGTCTACAGTCTTTATCTCGCCTTCCTCTGAAGATCCCGGCTCCATCTCCAAAGCTGCTTTTTCATCAGAAGCTTTTGCAGCCTCTTCTCTTTCATGTCTTCTCTTTAAGGCAGCTTCAACAGCCTTTGCCTTTTCTTCGGCAAGCCTCTTTCTTTCTGCTTCTGCCTCTTCCTCTTCTTTCTTTAAAACTTCCTCATTATCTATATCTGCCATCTTATTTTCCGCCTTTGACGCCTTTTCTCCAGCTTTCTTTAAAGCTTCAGCCTCTTCCGCTGCTTTCTTCGCCGCTTCAGCCTCTTCCGCTGCTTTCTTCGCTGCTTCAGCCTCTTCCGCCGCTTTCCTTGCTGCTTCAGCCTCTTCCGCTGCTTTCTTCGCCGCTTCAGCCTCTTCCGCTGCTTTCCTTGCTGCCTCAGCTTCTTCCGCTGCTTTCCTTGCTGCTTCAGCCTCTTCCGCTGCTTTCTTCGCTGCCTCAGCCTCTTCCGCCGCTTTCCTTGCTGCTTCAGCCTCTTCCGCTACTTTCTTCGCTGCTTCAGCCTCGGCGTTGTCCTCAGCTGCTTTCTGCTGACTGCTCTGAGCGTCGCGCAGCATCTTAGCTAGTGCTTCCTGCTCGGCCTT
>CACZSY010000079.1 GCA_902783965.1 uncultured Lachnospiraceae bacterium | reverse complement strand
AACCCCGAAGGACATCGGTTCTTTATGGATTTGCCGAAACGCTTTTTCCTGTTGAACTTGCCTTTATCATTTTTGGTAGTCTCTTTGGCCCGTTTCATAAGTTTGCCTGCATTCTTCATCAACCATGATTTTTCTGTTCCTCAATATACTTAATTACTGTAGCTTCGCTTATATGTCCTACTGTTGATACAAAATATCCTCTCGACCATAAAACACCGCACCTTGCATAGAACTGCTTTAATTGCGGAAACGCATTAAATAGTTCAATAGCACTGATGCTTTTAAGAGTTCGTGCCACATCGCAAGGAGCGACTGTCTGCGGAACGTCTATAAAAATATGTATATGGTCAGGCATTACTTCAAGTGCTTTTATATGATAGTTATAATCGTTACAGATTTTTTTTAGAATTTGTTTAAATACATCTTCAACATTGCCTTTTAGTACGGAAAACCGGAATTTGGGACACCATATAATGTGATACTGGATCAGGTATTTACAATGTGAAGCACTATGATATTGTTCCCCGCTCATTGTCTTTTTCTCCTAACTGATATTTTTCCTGAATACCTCTACGCATTAGGTCAAGGAATGTGATTGTTTTACCTTCCTCAACAGAATAAATACGCGCAAGGTTTTCCAGCTCCGTTTTCCATTCGGAAGGGATGGATATATTGATTTGTACATTATTGCTTTTAGGTCGTGCCATTATTTTCTGTTCCTCCATGTTTTTAACAACTCATTTGCCGTAAAATCCGGTTCTAGACCTTCTTCTTTTAACAGATTTGCTACGAATTTTGCATTAAATTTATCATCAGGTGCCATAGTTCCTTTTGCAATCTCAAATGCATAAGAATCCATCAGTTTAACGAAAGACTTGTTTTGCTTCATCCACTGTTCAATATGCTTTTTCCTGGCAAGCCGTTCTTTATCTTTACATTTATCCCTGTTCTTATAAGCAAAGGCAGCATATGCTTTTTGTGCTGTCTTATATCCGTACCCTTGGGCATCATCAAGAATTTCACCGGTGTCAATAGATACAATGCAAAATCTCGTCTCTGTTGTATCATAAGCGGGGTGGTTTTCCCAGGGCTCTTTATTATTTATAATTTCATCATGATGAGTGGTTACCACAAATGGTACTGCTTTATAAGTTTTATTCATTTTATTTTTCTCACATCCTATACCAACTCTATGTTTATATTATATATAGAATATATATACATTCTATGTATATGTCAAGTCAAAAAAAGCGGCTTACAACCCACATGCAAGCGTGTGGGTTGTAAGCCGTAAATTTATCACAAATAAAGAATACGAAGAATGGCAGTAATACAAAGAGGAGAAAGCAAAGGGCCACGTCCTGCTGCCGGATACCTTCCGGTTCATCTGCGAGGCCAACGGCTATGACGCAGAAAAGATCGGTCAGCACTTCCTCGAGATTCTGCCGAAGATCTGTCCACCTGAGGAGAAATAAAGAAAAACATAAAGGTTCCGTCGTCTGATATTCTTAAATAAAGCGTAAGCTTCATGCCAAGATCCGTAAGATCTATATAATAATCTCCCGTGATGCCGCCTGTTTCTTTATTCTTCACATTTTCTTTATTTTCATTTTCTTTATTTCCATTTTCTTTCGTTTTATCCGCTGAACATGAAGCAGCCACAGCAAGCCGCGCCGGTTACTCTCTTTCGTCCTTCATCGCCTCGATCATGTCCACGCGGTCAGCTTTGTACAGCAGTAAAAGAAGCGATATTATATAACTTGCAATTGTTATAAGCGCCGTATATAATATGCTCTTCGGGTATAGCGTCGCCGGTATGATTATGCTTTCAACCTCCGCGAACTCGGCGCAGTACCACGCCATTACGCCGTATGCGAAGGAAATACCAAGTACGATACCCGGCAGAAGAAGCACATGGTTAGAAGATAAACATAATTTGCTCCTATACGCTCCAGGCCGCGTTCGCCGACTGGAGATCTGCCATGCGGCGGAAAATACCGTTCTCATTGCCGTAAAGTTCCTTCGGCGTACCCTGCTCGGCAACCTTGCCGTCTTTTAAGACAACTATCTTATCCGCAGCCTCTACAGTACGCATGCGGTGCGCTATGACAAGTACCGTCTTGCCCGCGAGCAGACGCGATAAAGCGCCTTGAACCTTAGTCTCGTTTTCCACATCGAGCGAAGCCGTTGCCTCGTCGAGAAGTACGATAGGCGCGTCTTTTAACAGAGCCCTTGCTATGGAAATACGCTGGCGCTCTCCTCCGGACAGCTTTGCGCCGTTTTCACCGATAGGCGTCTTATAACCTTCCGGCAGTTTGCTGACGAATTCATCGCAGTTTGCCGCTTTTGCCGCCGCAAGGACTTCTTCATCGCTTGCTCCGTGCTTACCAAGCCTGATATTTTCCATTACCGTGTCGTCGAACAGCACAACGTCCTGGAAGACCATGGAATAATCCGTAAGCAGGACTTCCGGATCTACCGTTGATATGTCTACGCCTCCGACCTTGATCTTTCCTTTTCCTATGTCCCAAAGACGGGCAGCAAGACGGGCGCAGGTGCTTTTTCCCGAACCGGAAGGTCCGACAAGCGCTGTGACTTCGCCTTCCTTTGCCGTAAAGCTGACGCCGTTAAGCACGTCATGATCATCATAAGCGAAGCATACGTTTTCAAAAGTAATATCGTGACCGTCAGGCTTAAATTCTTCTTTTCCCTCAGCCGTCGGAGTGTCATATATTTCATTAAGACGGTTCGCAGAAACCTCGGATATGAACATCTCCGCGATCAGGGCAAGCGACTGGTCAAACGGCGCGTAAACACGGGTTATGACCATAAGGAACATGAACATCATCATAAAATCCATGCCGTCATTGAGCACCAGATATGCTCCGGTAAGTATCGTGGTCGCAACGCCCAGACGCATGATCACCGACGCGGCGTTAACGAAAAGTCCCGTCACAAGTTCTCCGTGAATATTGGTCTTCTCATGCTTGTCGATCTTTTTATAAAGTCTTTCAAGATATTCCTCTTCGCGGTTGGTCGCGCGGATCTCGCGTATATTTTCAATAGATTCCTGAATGTTATCCGATACCGCAACCGCATCTGCTTTAAGCTTCTCGGAATTGCGTTTTGAACTCTTCCTGCTCCCGAACAGCAGAAGGAAAGCAACCGGCACACCCCAAAGGCAGGCGAGCGTCATGCGCCAATCGTAGAAAAACAGCATGACCGCGATGACCGCCGTGGAGATATACGCACCGTAAAGGTAACCCAGGCAGTGCGACCATACATGTTCGAGACGGTTGACATCTCCCATAACAGTTTCCGTCAGATCGGCAAGATCGCGTTTTCCGAAATATCCGAGCGGAAGCTTGCGCAGGCGCTCCGCAAGAGACAGCCTGACATCTTTAACTTCATCATAAACAAGTCCGTACGTCGTGCGGTACTGTTCCAGATGAGTAACAAATGACAATATTACGAATACCGCAACAGCTCCCATGAACAGTCCTGTATTCGGAAGACCGTCATCTTTTGTCAACGTATTTATATATCCCTGCATCATAAAATACAGTATTCCCATGCCCGCCATCATCGTGAGATTGACGATCACGGTCCAGAATGCGCCTTTCCTGGCATTTGTAAGTCCTTTATCCGTCAGCGCATATTTCTTTTGAAAATTCTTTCCAAACATCTTACGCGCCCTCCTTTGCCGATGTGATCCTCATATTTACCGTTTGATCATATTCTCTCCTCATCCTGTTACGCACCCTCCTTCGCCGATGTGATCCTCCACTGTACCGCCTGATTATATTCTTTCCACATCCTACTATAAAGTCCTGTGCCTGCTGTAAGCCTGCTATGCGTTCCTTCTTCAACGATACGACCATTATCGAGTACAATTATCTTATCTGCATTTACTACAGTTGAAAGACGATGTGCTATCATTATGACCGTGCGCCCCTGTGTCAGCGTTTTAAGTGCCTTTTGTATCAGTGCTTCATTTTCAGGATCGGCAAACGCTGTTGCCTCATCAAGCACGATTATCGGCGCGTTTTTAAGTATCGCGCGGGCAAGCGCCACTCTCTGCTGTTCACCACCCGAAAGATACGTGCCCTCTGAACCTATCAGAGTATCTATTCCGTCCGGAAGTTTTCTGATTATATCATCGCATTGCGCCGCGTGAAGCGCGGTAAGCACTTCCTCCCTCGACGCATCGGGACGGGCAGCGCGCACATTTTCAAGGATCGAAGTTTTGAACAGCCTCGTGTTCTGGAATACAAATGCGACTTTATCCATCAGAACATGCGGATCTATATCCTTAACATTGACACCGCCGACTCTGACCTCGCCTGAGGATACATCCCAGAATCTCGGTATCAGGCTTGCAGCCGTAGTTTTTCCGCCGCCTGACGGACCTACCAGCGCGACCGTCTGCCCCGGCAGTACTTTAAATGAAACTTTATCAAGAGCCGGAAGCTGTGAGCCCTCATATGTAAATGTGACATTTTTAAACTCAACTCCGTTGTCCTTAGGAACCTGAGGATTATCCGAAATCTTAAGCGTCGGCGCATCCATTACCATGTTGATACGCGTAAGCGCGTTTTTCGCAAGGATAGCTCCCGAAGCAGCAAACATTATTCTTGCCAGAGCCGTTGAAATGATCGCTGAAAGTACGGCATAAAAAGCGAAATTCGTGATAAATCCCGCAAAATCATTTCCTGAATGTGCCGACGGCGCCAAAAGCAGCACTGCCGGAACAAGGAAAATAAAAGCTCCCTCGGTAGCCGTCAGGTTGATCGACTGTGGAACGCGGCAAACTCCATTCGTATATCTTCCGGCTTTATTGCTGTAGTCTTCGATCGATCTTTTAAATGCCTTAAATGACCATACGGTCTGCTGAAAAACCTTTACAACAGGTATTCCGCGCACATACTCCGTACCCGCTTTACTCATCACGTCCTGTGCGCTCTGATATTCCATCATAAGATTCGCGTTCTTGCCGCCCATCATTGAGAACATTGAACCAACAGATATAACTGCAGCAAGCAGGCACGCCGCGCCCATGCGCCAGTCAAAGACGAACATCATTACTATCGTTCCTATAAACATCGACGCCGTTCCTACGATATCGGCAAGATTATGGGCAAGCAGTGTTTCCGTCTCGCCCGCACCTCCGTCCAGACGGTTT
>CACZSY010000078.1 GCA_902783965.1 uncultured Lachnospiraceae bacterium | reverse complement strand
TTCCATGACGCGATGCCGCCGCAGCCGCCCTGTTTTATCGCCTTGCATTTAAGCCTTATAGAAGTCTCGTTTTCAAGCCAGATCTTAAATATGCTTCCGTTTTCTTCGTACTGAGCGTAATCCTGTCCCGTTTCTTCATTAAAGACAACCGCTGCCCCCTTCTCTTTAACAAGTTCTTCGGCTTCTGGTATCCTGAGAGTCTTAACGGAAGCTATCTTCATCTGTCCGTCTTCTCTCTTTTCCTCCCAGAGCCTTGTATAAAAAGGTATTCCTATTATCAGTTTCTCCTTCGGTATATCAGGAACCGCATTCTCTATCGCTCCCCTGACCCATGATATGGAAGAAACCGAACCGCTCTCCTGCGAACCCGCATAGTGTTCATCGTATGCCATTATCATGACATAGTCGCAGACCTGCCCCAGAACATCTCTCCTCAGATATGTATTAAACGACAGTGGCACTGCCGTATCAATCGAAAGAATAATCCCTTCTTTATGACACCTTACAGACAGTTCCCTTATAAACTGTATGTAGTAAGGCGCGGATTTTGAACCGGTTTTTTCAAGATCCAGATTAATACCGTCTATCCCGTATTCCTTGGCGTCTTTGACAAGCCTGTCCGAAAGCGCCGTTCTTTTGGAAGTATATGCCAGGAGTTCAAGATCATTGACTTCGTACTCCACATCGTTGAGTACCGCAAATACTTTGATGCCGTTCTTATGCGCAGTTTCCACATAATCCCTGTTGGCAAGCGATACATATTCTCCGTCGTCACCCTGAAGTTTGAACCAGGTAGGCGCAAGCACATTGATCCCCTTTGAATTACTCAGGACCTCCCTTACCGCGCTTCCGGAATGTTCCACATAAAGAGCATGCCATGTCATATTGACTGTTTCTCCTATGCTGTCAGCCTTATAGACCGGTTCTTCATAACCTATGTGAAGCTTCTCATAAGCGCTTTTTCCGATCTCACTCTCCTTAACATATCCCCTTATCCCGTCTTCCGTTATTATCTTGACAAATGACTTCGAAACCTCTCCGTCCGCTGCGGAAAGGATCACCTTTTCTCCCTCTTTTATCTCGGTAATATAAGGCTCCCTGATAGAGGCCCCGTTCCTGACCCTCACATCTTTTCCTGCCTTCGCATAGAGGTATTCCCTGTCCTCACCGTAAAAGATCACCATCCTTGAAGGGTTGTCGAAATACTCCGCCTTCATGCAGCAGTTATTCTTAACAAATTCCAGAAGGATATACGGGTTCTCATCCTTCATCATAAGATACGGCTTCCCGTCAGGATCATTGCCTGTCTGCTCACCGGCCTTTGACATAAGTATCTCATCAGGAGTTGTGAACACAAGAAGCTCCTCTTTGCTGTCATAAAAGATCCTGTCGCAAAGCTCTTTTGCCTGTTCATAGGAAACATACCACGCTCCGCCGATATTCACGGCTCTTTCCGCAAGGATATCGTTATTTATTATAAGATAAGCTTCGCCGTCCTTCAGTCCGCCCGCCTCATTTTCAAATACCGTCTGCGCCTCGATCTTCTCATTGGACGGAGTAAACATCTTATAAATATATGAAATGCATACCGCCGCAACCGCGCCCAAAACTATAATGCCTATAATACCTACTATGATCTTCTGTTTCATATCAATCCTGCTTTCTTAAGGTATATCTTATGCCGGGAATCTTCCTTGCGCACCCCGTATAATCGAGCCTGCTCGTCTGCGCCGGGGTGCGCCCGGCAAAGCCGGGAATCTTCCTTGCGCACCCCGTGTGCATAAAACCAAGAGCCGCAGAGTATTCTGCGGCTTAAGGGGTAAGTCAGATGTCCAGTTTCATATCTCCATCCGCGATTATCTTCTTCTTTCTCAAGTAGTTTCCTATTATTAACGAAATTATCGCCGGAAGAATAAACTGTATGACTGCAATCTCTATTATTATCATTATCTTATCCGCATCTGCTTCCTGTGTCATCTGCTGATATGTAAGCAGCGGTCCTACCAGTCCGCAGGTTCCCATTCCCGAACCCGTGGCATTGCAGGTCATCTTGAGCAGACAGGTAGATACAGGTCCGAGCACAGCGCTCGAAAGTATCGCGGGCAGCCAGATAAACGGATTTCTTAATATATTAGGCATCTGCAACATCGAAGTACCCAGACCCTGGGCAACAAACCCGCTGATCTTGTTCTCCTTATAACTTGCCGCAGCAAACCCTATCATATTGGCGCAGCATCCTGCTACCGCTGCGCCTGCCGCTATACCTGAAAGCTTGAGAGAAACGCCTATTGCCGCAGAGCTGATCGGAAGGGTCAGAGCCATACCCATCAATACCGCTACCACTATTCCCATAACAAGCGGTCTGCTCTCAACTCCCCAGTTTATCATCTCTCCAAGCTTTGTCATAAGCTTTGCTATCGGTCTTCCAATAAATATTCCTGCCGCTCCTCCCGCGGATATCGTCAGTATAGGAGTGATAAGTATATCTATCCTGGTCTTTCCCGATATCAGATTGCCGACCTCTACGCAGACATACGCCGCAACAAAGGCTCCGAGAGGTTCTCCCGGCAGTCCTACCGTTATCGTGCCCATGTTCACAAGTTCGCCCGCAATGATCTTCGAAGCAAAAGCTCCCGTAAAACCCGATACGCCTGCAGCCGTAACGACTAACGGCGACTGCTTAAGCTTCGTTGCAACGCCTATTCCGATTCCCGCACCCGTAAGGGTCTTGGCAATGGCCGCAACAATCTCAACATAGTTTCCGACAGTTCCTTCGATATATACAGCCGCCTGTGATGCGATGGTCCCCACCAGAAGCGTGGCAAAAAGACCCATCGCCATGCCTGAAAGTCCATCCACAAAGACTCTTGTACACCATTTTTTTATCAGACTCATTATTCCCCATTCCTTTATCCGCGCATGATCCGCAGTAAAAGCAGAAACCTTTCCGCTTTATATGCAGTAAAAGCAGAGACTCGCCTGCTTTATATGTCGAAATACTAACATAATTCGCGGAATTTATCAATAGGAATAACCTGTCACGAAAGGAACAAATAACATCCGTTATGTGCAGATTGTGAGACGCAATGCCGGTTTAATCCAGAAACTGTATTTCTTTATGTTCCGGTTCCATCACCATGTCCTCTTCCTTTTGTACTCCCGATCCGTTTTCACCTGTACCGTTTTCACCGGGCTTTTTCGCATCGTCTTTTACATTGCCGCCCTTTACAGTCTCTGCAGCCGTCTGTGATCCGGTCTCGGCGCTTCTTCCCTTCTCCTTGTCGATCCTTTCATTAAGCCTTTCCTCCAGGGTCTTTCTGGCATCCTGCGCAATATTGGGATCTCCCAGGATAAGTGCCGAAACTATGCTGTTGACAGGATAAGTCACCTGCGCCTCTTTTTGAAGCTGTGAAATATATTTGATGGCATAAAGCCTGCAGTCCTCTTTTGAAGCCGCGTCTACCGCGGCGCTTGAAAGTCTTAATATCTCTTCTTCATCAACCTCCATCCATAAGCTGTTCGGTATCTCTTCTGTCGGATCATATACAGAACAGTCGTAGACTCTCTTCTTTGCCAGAAGTATATAATCTGAACCGTCATTGAACGATATCCTTACGTCTACATAATCTCCCGGTTCTATTTTGTCCGTAAGTTCGATGAAAGGATAATTATGAAGCCTCACATCATCCGCCTGTAAGCTTTCCGATTCAATCATATCCCTCGTCAGGATCACGTTCTTGGGGAGGCTTATCTTAAAAAAGCCCTCCAGTCCGTTATCTATCCTGTTGTCCGGAAGCACAGAAAGCTGCGATCTTCCGTATTCTTTTAAAACTACATTGTCCTTAACCATATCCCCTGCTTTAACATCCGATGCGAGCACATATACTTTTATCCGTTCTTCTTTCGCACCGGCTTTATTCCTTTCCATTATTATTATCCCACCGCAGACAGCTGTTAATACAGCCAATAATGCGATAACTATGATTTTTACCGATTTATTTCCTTTTTTATAGTATCTTTTCATATCATCTTCCTCTGCTTTCTTTATTGTTGATCATACGCTGCGTCATCGTTTTGAATTCATCTGAAGGTTTGAACAATTCCGGTTCAAATCCCACGCTGCAGGCTCTTACACCTGTTCCGCTCCTTATCTTTTTGGCAAAGTCCGGTGTTGCCGGATTAAAAAGGATACAACCCCTGCTTCCCGTAAAATGCTCTTTTATCTCTTTCACCGCGGCCTCATATTCCTCAAACCCCAAAGGCCCCATCGGAGCTATAAGAAATCTTTTAAAGCATCTTATGTATTCAAGCGGCAGTTTTCCCTTATAGAGCCCGAAATCCATGACGATATATTCATAATCCGTTTCTTCGAGCCGCGTCAGAAGCGCTATATCCGCGGACGGATAAAAATCAATTCGGGAATATCTGAAATCCCCTTCTTCTTTATTCAATAACAACCTTGAAAGACAGTTTATCCCGTTTCCTCCCATGTCAAGAAAAGCCGTCTTTGCTTTTCCGGACAGCACTTTCGCGCACATAACCGCGATATGTGTTGTTCCGCACCCCTTTCTTACTCCCATAAATCCTATATTAGTACTCAAATGTTCCTCCCTTTTATCTTCCTGCATCCTTATTAAAGTCTTCCTTTATTAAAGTCTTCCCAGCAGTTCTTCCAGAAGCTCTTGTATTTCCTCGTTCATATATGAAGGTTTTCCCCCTGCAAATCCCATCCCCCGCAAATACGGGAGTTTCATGATGCCCGGCATGATCTCCTCTTTATGATATGGCTTATCCGCCATATTATATGCCGCTTTTCTGCTTTCACATATATCCGTTATCTCCAGAAGTCTTTTGTTCCGCTGCCGGCCCGTATTAAGACCATCAGCCCTCAGCAGACAGATCAGATGGTCACAGCCCCAGATCACCTGTCTTTTTTCTTCGAATCCATCCAGACAGTTGATTATATATATATCTTCCTTTTCTTCCTTTCCCATCATTTCTTCATATTCACCGGCACTTATCATTAACGCTCCGTGCCCGCTCTCCCTTAGATGATCCGCAAGCAGCAGGCTCCAGAAGGTCGCGCCTGTCCCTCTCATGCTTTCGGCAACGCATATCGTACCTATCCCTGACAGTTGCTTTCCTCCTGCCCGAAAAGATACGCCTTCTTTCATCTTTCCTTCCAGTAACGCTGATGTCTTATTACTCATCCCCTGCCCGTTAAGTCTTCCGACGTCCCGTACGATCCCGTCAAAGCCTGAGTATCGCAGGAATTTCAGCGAACCCGTGCACCTTTGCTCCACCCTTTTTAAAGCTCTGAGTATCTTCTCATCTTTTTTCCGGATGCCGATATCATCTTTACTATAACAGGCTATAAGCCTTTCAAGCAGTTTACCGAAGCTGTATATATCGCTCCTTAAGTCAACTCCTCTGCCCTTGAGCATCTCCGGAGACGCATAGCCTAAGGTGCCGAAGATCTCATTTCCTTCTTCCGCTTTTTCAAATTCGATGGCTGAACCGAAATCAATAAGTTTAAGACTGTTATCCTCGCAGATGATCACATTGTCCGGTTTAAGATCCGCATAAAGGATATCTTTTGAATGTAAGAAGCCAAGAACTCTGGCCAGTTTAAGAACGATATCAGGCAGCCTGCCTATATCCGCCGCCTTTTTATCTTCCATGATCTCCCTTAATGTCTGACCCCTGCAATACTCCTCTATTATATACAGCTCCTCTTCATCCTCATCAATATCATAAACGACAGGTATGCTCTCGTGCTTAAGCTCCCTCATGACAGCCGCTTCCCTTAACAGCCTGTCATAATACCTGATATTTTTATGAATACATTTTACCGCGCAGATACCGCCCATTTTTTCATGTCTGGCCAGGTACACTCTGGCAAAAGCGCCCTGTCCGATCTGCCGCTCTATGATATACTTATTCAGTATCCTGCCGGCGCATGTCTTGTCCACATCGCTGCATCCTCCCTTCATAAGATATGCTTTTATGAAACCAATTTTATACCATATCTAAAGATATTTCAAGCTTAATAACAATCTTATATTGTAGAAAAGTGTCGAACATTTTTATTAAATATTATTAACCTATATGTTAACATTGCATAAATTTTTCTTCGTCATCTATACATTTTAAACAGTTTATAGTAATATAATAGTAAGAGGCAACACATTCCCACTGTCTTTTACGGCAATGGATTCCCAAAAACTAACTGAATATTAATCTAATGTTTTATTGACTTTACTGCTGTTATAGATTATACTCAGTCTTGAAATCCGGATTTTTGTGAAGAAATCTCTTCGTCAAAAATTCCTTCTTATTATCGGAAAGGAGATGTAATATATCATGAAAATTGAAAAGATTAATGACAAACAGATTCGTTGCACCCTTTCAAGGAAGGATCTTGATGACAGGAAATTAAAGATTTCCGAACTTGCCTACGGGAGCGACAAAGCCAAAGCCCTTTTCAGAGAATTAATGCAGCAGGCTGCGTCGGAACTGGGTTTTGAGATTGACGACCTGCCGCTTATGATAGAGGCTATTCCTGTCGCCGGCGAATCGCTTATACTTATTGTTACCAAAGTCGACGATCCCGAAGAGCTTGATACGCGTTTTTCAAAATTTACCAGGACTCCTGACTCGGATGACGGCGATCCTTCCGGTGGTTCACTGGAAAGCATCCGTAATTCGATCACTTCGGAAGATATCCTGAACTGCTTCCAGAGATTTACGGAAGAACTTTCAAGGATTACCGAATCCCACGCTTCGGCTGCCGCAAAGAATAATGAAAACAGTGAACAGGAACCAAACATCAACGAGATATACAGGATATTCCTTTTCAACTCTTTGGAGACCGTAATAAAAGTATCTTCAATTATTCTTCCGTATTATCACAATGGCTACAGCGATCTTTACCGTACTCCTTCGGGTGACAGGTACTATCTTGTTATAAGGCCTTGTCAGGAAACCAACGACAACTTTAACAGGGTATGCGGGATCCTTTCAGAATACGGCACCGCCGCAAAGAGTTCATACGCGACGCTGGCATTTTTAGATGAGCATCTTGAAAACGTCATCACGTTAAATGCGGTAGATGTTCTCGCGAAATTATAAAAACATTCATAAAGTTTACGAAAAAAACCCCTGTGTTCATCACACAGGGGTTTTTCCAGCTTTTACTCATTTTTAAGAAGTTCGAGTCTATATGAAAAAATATGATTGTTATGCAAGTACTGCATTGAGATCTTCTACCAGCTTATCAGCGTCAATCCCATGCACCAATGCTGCTTCTTCCAAAGACTCCATCTGCGATGCAGGACAACCGAAGCAATGCATTCCCGATTCAATAAGAACAGGGATAAGCTTGTCACTGTCAGCGAACTGAATGAGTTCTCCGATAAGAGTCTCTTTAGTTATCTTTTCCATTGAGCATTTCCTTTCTTTCATTAAAGCAGGAAAATATTAACAAAAAAATTAAATCCTACCTGTTTAATAATGATACTTTATACAAGGGCAATTAGTCAAGGTGTTTTTTAATTTTTATTAGTTTTTTTCTTATTTGTGACCAAAAAATCCAATTACTGACAAAATTTCGATCGCAAATGGGATAATATTAAGAAGTTGTTATTTTTATGAAGCTGTTCTCTTGTTTTTTATATAAATTTATATTAAAATAATCAGTACAAATATTAAAGGAGGTAACAACCATGGCATATAAAATTTCCGATGAGTGCATCAGCTGCGGCGCTTGTGCAGCAGAATGTCCAGTAGGAGCAATCTCTGAAGGAGCTTCTCACTATGAGATCAATGCTGATGAGTGTTTAGACTGCGGAACATGCGCAGCTACCTGCCCAACAGGTTCTATCTCTCAGGAATAATCAGAACATATCCGTTACGGAAGTGTACAGCAGGGCTTTGACCCTGCTTTTTCCGTCTTTTTTGTCAAATTCTGCGACCGAAAATAATTGTTCTTTTCCGCAAACAGCTTTATAATGATAATCAGGGTCAAAAGGGGAAACCGACTCTATATTAATACAAATAACTCACACAAATAATTAACAGGGAGAAAATAAATAATGAGTACATATTACACAATCTCTGAAATCTCAAAAGAGCTTTCGGTTGAGCCTCATGTTCTGAGAAACTGGGAATCCGAACTTGCTCTTACGATCAAAAGAAGTCACAACGGTCATCGCATATACACGCCGGAGGACTATGATATCCTTGTCAGGACAAAAGACCTTAAGATCAAAGGCTTTACTCTTAAACAGATAAGGCTTCTTATCCCATGGTTTGAAAAACTGCAGACTTTGAACGACTCAAGCCTTTTTATTCTCAGAAAGCGTCTCGAAGAGCAGGAAGAAGCGCTGTCTGTCAGGTCACAAAAAAGCGAAAACCAGGTAATTACCCTGCCCGTGGTTAATAAGGACAGTGAAACCGTGCCTCTTGCCGACAGCGGAAAAGAAAATAAAGCCGATCAGGAAATTGAACTCTTTGACATAAGGCTTTCCGATATGAAAAATGAACCTGCTGCTTTAAAGATCGATCCCGTCCGCAGCGCCGGGGTATGTCGCACAACAGACGCGGTTCTTCCATTCGCAGCCCGTGCAGGCGCGTGCGGCGAAGCCGGGGATCTTTCCTGCGCACCCCGTGTGCATGAAAAAGAGCCGGAAGCTTTAAAACTTCAGGCTCTTGAAAATGCTCTGCGCATGCTTGCCGATGCGGTCCACAGCTTACAGGTGTAACGGCTATTTGGCAAGGTTGGCAAATCTGGTAAGCTCTGCCTGCCATTTCAGTTTGACCGTTCCGGTAGGACCGTTTCTCTGTTTACCTATTATGATCTCGGCAATGCCCTTATCTTCGGATTCCTTGTTGTAATACTCGTCTCTGTAGATGAACATTACAACATCGGCGTCCTGCTCTATGGCTCCGGACTCACGAAGATCCGAAAGCATCGGTCTTTTGTCCGGTCTTGATTCCAACTGACGGGAAAGCTGAGACAGCGCGATTATCGGAACCTGAAGTTCCCTCGCAAGTGCTTTAAGAGACCTTGAGATCTCCGCCACCTCCTGCTGTCTGGATTCGCTCTTGGCGCTTCCGTTCATAAGCTGAAGATAGTCGATGACTATCAGCTTTAAGTCATGTTCAAGTTTGTATTTTCTGCATTTGCTGCGAAGTTCCCTTACGGTAATACCGGGAGTATCGTCTAAGATCAGCTTTGATTCGGCTATCGCGCGTCCGCCTTCAAAAAGCATCTCCCACTGTTCCTCGCTTAAGGCTCCGGTTCTGATCGCCTGCGAATCAACATGGGAATTCATTGACAAAAGTCTTTTTACGAGCTGGTCTTTAGACATCTCAAGACTGAATACCGCGGTGCACTGCTTTGACCTTACGGCAATGTATTCGGCAAGATTCAGGACAAACGCCGTCTTTCCCATGGACGGTCTTGCCGCTATCAGTATAAGATCCGAATTCTGAAAACCGGCGGTCTTATAATCAAGGTCTATGAAACCGCTTGCGATGCCTGTGACGCTTCCCTTATTCTTTGCCGCCGCCTCAATGCTTGTTATCGTATCCACAACGATCTTGCTGATGCTCTCAAATCCGGTATTCCCCCGTTTTCCCGAAATCTCAAAGATAGCTTTTTCGGATTTTTCAAGTATCTCGTCAAGGCTCTCCTTGCCCAGATAACAGTTGTTGGCAATGCCTTCCGCCGCGCGGATGAGATTTCTCATTACGGATTTTTCCCTTACGATGCCCGCGTAATAAGCGGCATTGGTAGAAACAGGCACCGCCATTACAAGCCGGCTTAAATATCCGGCTTCAATAAATTCCGGCGGAATATCCTTGGTCCTTAATCTGTCCTGTAAAGTAACAAGGTCAACGGCCCTGCCCTCATTGAAAAGTTCTACCATCGCAGCATATATCACTCCAAGCTGTCTCTGGTAGAAATCCTCAGGAGTCAGTATCTCGCTGACCGCCACAATGGCTTCAGGATCCATCAACATGGAACCTATTACCGATTGTTCCGCTTCCATGCTCTTGGGAAGGTCTTTTTTGATCAGTTCTTCTTCCATAAAAAATCCTTCCTAGATCTCTTCAACCTTAACCCTTAATTTTGCCATTACCTGTGGATGCAGTTTTATGCCTATTTCATACATTCCGAGGCTTTTCAGCGGAACGTCAAGCACCATCTTCTTCTTATCGATATCCCTGCCAAGCTGCTCCTTTGCCGCCATGGCGATCTCCTTGGTAGAAATACTTCCGAAGCTCTTTCCGTCTTTGCCGACCTTCATTCCTACCGTGACCATCTCTTCCCCGATCTGCGCCGCAAGCTGCTTTGCCTCTTCAAGCTGCTTTGCCGCAAGCTCCGCCTCCTTAGCCTTCCTGGCCTTTAATTCATTAAGGTTCTTAGGGGTCGCCTCAACTCCGAGCTTTTTCGGAAGTATGAAATTCCTTGCGTATCCGTCGCTGACTTTAACGACATCCCCTTCTTTTCCCAAAGTTTTAACATCACTTAAAAGTATTATCTCCATTACGTTTCTTTTTCCTCTCTTTACAATATTTCCTTAAGACTGTCCCGCGGATACCGGAACGCCGCCGGTGTTAACCGTCCGCATTCCCGCAGCCTATATCTCTCCGTTTTCAAGCATCTCCATGACCTTCAGCTTGACAGTCTGCTTGGCTTCTTCAACAGGTCTTAACGTCATCTGCGCTCCGGCCATGTTCATATGACCGCCGCCGCCGAATTTTTCCATGATGATCTGCACGTTGACCTCATCGATCGAACGCGCGCTGATATATATCTTACCATTATATTCCGTAAGAACAAATGAAGCTTTGATTCCTGCGACATCCAGAAGGGAATTTGCCACCTTCGCGCCTACGACTGTCGGGCTCTCAAGCCCTTTCGCATTGCATACGGTGATTACAAAATTCTCCGCAAATACTTCCGCCGCGCTGAGCGACTGGGATATCACCCTGCTCTCATTCATCTCGATGCGCATGTATTTTCTTATCCTTGTGACATCCGCGCCGTTTCTTCTTAAGAACGCGGCCGCCTCGAAGGTTCTTACACCCGTCCTGTTCTGGAAATTGCTGGTGTCAACGACCATGCCCGCATAAAGCGCGTCCGCCTCGACCGTCTTTAATTTAAGTCCTGTGTCGATATACTGGATTATCTCCGCTACCATCTCGCATGCGGATGAAGCATACGGCTCCACATACGAAAGCACAGCATTCTCGATCTGCTCGCCGGTCTGTCTGTGATGGTCAAGGACAATGATATTCCTCGTCTTTTCAAGCAGCTTCGGGCACTCGGTATAGTTAGGTTTATTAACATCCACCACAACAAGCACCATATCACTGTTAACCATTGAGAGTGCTGTTTCATTATTGATTATTACATTATCGCCGTACTCCGGATCGCTCTTGACCCTGTCGACCACCGGTTTCAGCGAACCGTTGATCGTATCAAGAACTATATAGGCTTTCTTTCCCAGAGACTTCGCTATCCTGCAGATCCCGACAGCCGCTCCGAAACAGTCCACATCCCCGATGGAATGTCCCATAACATATATCTCATCTCTTGCTTCGAAAAGCTCTCTCATGGCGTGAGCCTTAACCCTTGCCCTGACCCTGGTAGTCTTTTCTATCTGGACGCTCTTTCCTCCGTAGTAGGCAACATTGGTGCCGTCTTTGATAACAACCTGATCGCCGCCTCTGCCGAGCGCAAGATCGATAGCCGCTCTCGCGTACTCATAGTTTCTGGTAAGCAGCGGAGCGTCAAGTCCGATACCCATACTTAAAGTAACCGATATCTCATTGCCGATATTGATCCCACGGACCTCCTCAAGTATAGAGAATTTTTCCTCTTTCATCTTCTCAAGATGTTTTTTATGGAAGACCACAAGATATTTATCCTTTTCAAGACGTTTAATGACGGCGTCGATACTCTGGATATATTTGTTCAGTTTTCGTTCAATGAGCGCAATGAGCAGTGAACGCCGAACCTCGTCAACGCTCTCTAAAGCTTCCTCATAATTATCGATATATAAAAGCGCGACAACCGTTCTCTGATCGTCATTTTCTTTCTCCAGACGTATGATCTGAGTTTCATCATAAAGGTAAATGGCTATGAACCGGTTCTCTACCTCATCCTCAGTCCAGACATATTCGGTATCCTTGAAAAGGTCATCCGAATCGATCTCCCTGATAAGGATCTTGTAATTAACGTCCTTGAAAACAACATGTATCTCGTTGTCGGGTCCTTTTACGGGAAATACCTCCGGCACAAGTTCCGGTATCACAAGAGAAATGGATTTCTTCGCGTTCCTGTTATATCCTATGATATCCATGAATTCCCCGTTAGCCCATATCATCGCTCCGTTCTTATCCAGAACCGCATACGGCGTGACCATCTCTTTGAGAAGTCTGTTCTGGACCGTATCAAAATTAGCGGAATACTTCATGATCACGTTTATGATATCCGGTCCTTTGATCCTGTAGATCACTACCGCAATTATCATATAGACGACAAACATTACGAAGCTTGCTATTCCCGCTTCAGGCGCGATCAAATACGATACAACCGATGCGGCAAAGAACAGGATCCCGAGATAAAATACCCATCTTAGATAGATCTTTAGTATCCCGTCATTCCTTTTGTCTTTATTCATCTATAAAAATTCCTCCTGTAAGAGTCCTTTTATCCCCGCTGCGGCCTCAACGTGTTCATTGCGGCGTCGCAAAGCGGTCTTTATTTCCTTCCGAGGATCAGCGCGCCGGATCTGTCGACAACCGCCGCACCGTCTTCCTTAAGGCTGTAATCCTCGTCCGAAGAAAGCAGGATCTCCCATTTCTTTCCATTATTATCAGGAAGCTTTACAGCCGCGCCGTCTTCGCCGAAGCCGTTGAATATAAGGAAGATATCCTCTTTATCCGTCTTTATCTCATAGGCAAATACTCCGTAAGGCAGATCGTCGGCAAAACTTATCGAATCAATTACTTCCGCGGCAGTCTTTGGTCTTAAGGCAGCATGAGCCTTCCTTAAGCTTATGAGTTTCTTATAGAAATCAAGTGTCTCGCGCTCGCAGCCGTCAATATCCCACTTAATGCTGTTGATCTCGTCGGAAGAAATATAGCTGTTGTCTTCATATCTTCCGTCTCCGAGCGGTTTGCTCCTAAGTATCTCCTCACCGGCCTGGAAGAACGGTATTCCCGGCGCAGTCATATAGATAGCGGCCGCAAGTTTATTGGCCTTAACCTTAGTTTTCCTGTCCGCGTCAGGCATCGTGATGCTGAGCTTGTCCCAAAGCGCCCAGTTATCATGCGCCGATACATAGCTTATGCTCTGAAGCGGAGAGTTGGTATAAGAATCCTCAAAGCCCATGCCCCTTACCGCTCCGGTAACGGCGAATCTCATTCTCTTGATAAGCTTTTTGGCCTTCTCCTTATCTTTAACCGGATATGAATTGACAAAACCGGCTACAGCCGCCTCGTCTGCCATTACGCTTCCCTTTATGGCGTCTCTTATGTCATCATTAAATACGGCTACATCTTTGAGCTTATAAGCGTTTCTCTTAAAGCATGCCCTTTCCGGATCAAGCACACTCGGACCTCCGATCCAGCCCTCACCGTATACGATGATCGACTTGTCAAGCTTCGCGAGTTCTTCCTTAAGCTTATTGATCGTATCAATGTCATGGATCGCCATAAGGTCGAATCTGAATCCGTCCACATGGTATTCTTTTGCCCAGTAGAGTACCGAATCGATTATATACTTTGATACCATGCTCCTGTCGGAAGCAGTCTCGTTGCCGCATCCCGAACCGTTGGAGCTTATCATACCGTCCGTCCTGAAATAATAATTAGGCATGACCTTCGTAAAGCATGAGTCAAGAGCTGAAAACATATGATTGTATACAACGTCCATGACAACCCTTATCCCGTCTTTGTGAAGGGAAGCCACCATTTCCTTGAATTCCCTGATCCTTACCCTGCCGTCGTAAGGATCGGTCGAATAAGAACCCTCCGGAGTATTGTAGTTTTCCGGATCA
>CACZSY010000077.1 GCA_902783965.1 uncultured Lachnospiraceae bacterium | reverse complement strand
ACTTCGCTTTGCTCTGTGTTTCTTTGATCTGATCGCGCCAAGCGTCGCGCGAACCGACTGCAAAGATTTCTTCGAAATCTTCGCATATGATCGACATATTCGCGGAAATTCGCGTAATTATTTCACATTTTTTTCATAAGATCGAGGTAGAATATGGACAGTATATATGCAGACAAGATGCCTGCTCTCGAAGAGACCCTGCAGGATATGTTAGGCAGGATCAATTCGATCCGCGAGCAGCTCAACGACGAATACGGTATGGATCCGATCGAGCACCTGCTTTCGCGCATCAAATCAGAAGAGAGCATGAGGGAAAAATGTATCCGCGAGGGTCTTCCCCTTAACGAGCACAGCGCTCTTGCCGTGATCCACGACGCTATCGGAATAAGGATCGTATGCGCCTTCTTAAATGATATCTATATTATCAGGGATCACATCGCTTCATTTAAAGATATAGAGATAATCAGGGAAAAGGATTATATCCGCAACGCCAAGCCGAACGGGTACAGAAGTTATCATATGATCGTAAAGACTGCTTCAGGTTTCTTTATCGAACTGCAGCTTCGTACCATTTCCATGGATACCTGGGCGGCTCTTGAACATCATATAAGATATAAAAAGGTCATTGACACTAACTCTTCCCTTATCGCGGATGAACTCAAACGCTGCGCCGACGAACTGGCTTCCACGGATATATCCATGCAGTCGATCAGAAATCTGATTATGGAAAGCATGCAGAAATGATGCATGTAATGTAAAGCGTGCAGAAACGATGCATGCGGAAAGGATGATCATGAAACTTCTATTTGCAGAGGACACCAAAGACCTTAACAGGGCCGTTACCGCTTTGCTTGAACATGAAAAATACGAAGTAGACAGCGTTTTTGACGGCGAAGAAGCCTTAGAGCGCATCAATTCTTCGGGATATGACGGAATTATCCTTGATATAATGATGCCGAAGATGGACGGCATGGAAGTATTAAAGGAACTTAGAAAGAGACACATTTTGACTCCTGTCCTTCTTCTTACCGCCAAGGCCGAGATCGATGACAGGGTTGCCGGACTTGACGCCGGAGCCGACGATTATCTGCCCAAACCGTTCGCAATGAAAGAACTTCTCGCAAGAGTTCGTTCGATGACAAGACGCCATCATATGTATGACGCCGAGAGCATGAATTACGGAGACATCAAGATAGATCCGGAAAAGCTGGAATTATCTTCCAATAATTCCATCAGGCTGTCGGTAAAAGAATTTGAACTTATGCAGACCCTTATCACCAATAACGACATGGCTTTAAGCACAGAAATCCTGCTCGAACGCCTGTGGGCAAATGAGGAATCTGCCGTAAGCGATACCGTATGGCTATACATCTCCTATCTTAAAGGAAAACTCGCGTCGGTGGGTTCAAGGATCAGGATAGAAGGAGAAAGAGGCGGAAGTTTTAAACTGATACAATAAGTGTTCCTATTCACAGAAACCAAAGAATGGTTCACATATGAAAGGATTTCATCATGAACGTAAAAGAGATACAGCGGCTCAGATTCAAATTTATCTTTATTTCCATGATGTCTATTCTGATGGTAATGGTATTTATCGGCTCGGTCATTAATATTTTCAGCCGGGCGGTATCTTCGCGCGCCATCCGTCAGACACTTGCATATATCGCTGAAAATGACAGTCAGGACTATGGCGATCACAGCGAAGAAGATTCTTTGGATCAGATCTTCTCGCCTTCGTTTCGGAGAAATCATTTCTACATCTTTATTTTTGATCAGTCGGCTGAACTTACCAAGACCATAAGCAACACCAAAAACACGCTGGAGATATCTTCCGCGCAGGACTACGCGAAAAATATCCTTTCTTCAAACATAAACTACGGACGTACCGGAATGTTTTATTACCGTACCGATGTCACCAAAGACAACGGCGTTAAGATAACCATGCTTGACTGTACTTCCGAGATCTCCATGAGTTTACGGCTTTTGTCCGCTACTATAACCACCTGCATGGCCGGAATGCTCATAACCTTTATCCTCGTACTCATTTTTTCAGAAAGAGCGATCAAGCCCGAGATCGAGAACAGCAACCGTCAGAAAGAATTCATTACCAACGCAAGTCACGAGCTCAAGACTCCTCTCGCGGTCATCCGCGCCAATACGGAACTTTTAGAGATCACCTGCGGAGAAAACGAATGGACAAAATCCACTCTGAATCAGGTTGACAATATGAACGGCCTGATACAAAATCTCGTAATGATATCAAAAGCGCAGGAATATGAAGACAAAAGCGTTCTGGCCAGCATCAACGTTTCCGACATTATACATCAGACAGTTGCCCCTTATAAAGCCATGGCTAAGAAAGCCGGCAAAGCGCTGGTTGAAAATATTGAAGAAAATGTCTTATTTACTACTGATGAAAGCCGCATCCGCCAGCTTGTTACCATTCTTATTGACAACGCCATCAAATACTGTGACGACAACGGCAGAGTTGAGATAGGCATGGCTTACCAGAAAAAAGGCAAAGGTAGCCTTAACATAGTCGTCTCCAACACCTATGCGAAAGGCGCTGATATCGACTGCAGCCGTTTCTTTGACAGATTCTACCGCGAGGACAAATCACACAACATCGACAAGGGCGGTTACGGCATCGGTCTTTCCATTGCCGAGAGCATCTGCTCCCAGAGCAAGGGAAGCATAAAAGCTTCATATAAAGACGGGATCATATATTTTACCTGTATTATCAGATAAACCCTGATGACCGGCAGGCTTTACAGCACGATCTCAACGTTATATCTCTTTAACCAGTAATTTATCGAGATAAGATACGCCATAAGCTGCGGGCCTGCCATCAGCTGTCCGAACCACGGTCTTGTAAGGTTATCCTCACTTCCGGTGAGTTCTTCAATAAAAGCTCTGCTTACAAGACTGTTCAGCGGCTCGCACGGATCATCTTTTATCCTTAATATTTCTTTTTTTACCATAGCCGTGTATTCCGGATTGAAAGTCTTAGGATACGGGCTCTTTTTTCTTTCAAGTACCTCTTTAGGAAGCAGTCCGCCGGCCGCATCCCTTAATAATCCCTTTACAACGCCGTTTCTGTATTTGAACTCCCACGGAACATTATAGACATACTCCACCAGCCTGTGATCCGCGAACGGTACCCTTACTTCAAGTCCGCTCTTCATAGTCATCCTGTCTTTTCTTTCAAGAAGAGTCTGCATGAACCAGACTATGTTCATATAATTCATTCTTCTGTAAAGCTTTACGCTCTCCGGCTCTCCCTCAAGGAACGGAACTTCATCCCGCGTTTTTTCATAGACTTTTGAAGCATATTCCCGGATATTGATCACATCCGCGATCTCCGGCCGCAGCGCGCTCTCTCTGTAGGCAATATCCTTCGACCATGGAAAACATTCCGTCTCAAGAGCTTCCTTATCGCGGAACCATGGATATCCTCCAAACACCTCATCCGCGCATTCTCCCGAAAGACATACCGAATGGTGTGGTTTTATCTGTCTGCAGAAAACAAGCATCGACGAATCCACATCCGCCATACCCGGAAGGTCTCTGGCTTCGACCGCCTCAAACAGAGCGTTATAAAGCTGACGGCTGTCACAGTAGAGATAAGTGTGACGGCTTCCTATGGCATTTTTCATGATATCGACAAAAGGTCTGTCTTTTTCCGGAGTGAACGCCGAACTTTTAAAATATTTATCATTATCCACATAATCAAACGAATAAGTATCAAGTATCTTCCCTTCTTCTTTGAGTTTTCGCGAAACAACGCTGCTTACAAGGCTTGAATCAATGCCGCCTGACATAAGTGTACAAAGACCTACGTCGCTGACCGTCTGCCTTGAAATGGAATCCACCAGAAGCTCTCTCGTCTTTTTCACCGTAGTCTCATAATCATCTTCATGGGTTCTCGCCGTCAGTCTGAAATAATGATGTATATTTACTCCCTGTTTCATTATTATCATGGTCTTTCCCGGTTCCAGCTGATGAATGTCTTTGAATACGGCGCTCTTCGGGGTTTTCGCCGGTCCTGTGGCAAAAAGGTCGCACAGTCCTTCCCTGTCAACAACCGCTTTAACCTTGGGATGCTTAAGTATCGCTTTTATTTCCGACGCAAAAAGATACTGATCATTCACTTTCATGAAAAACAACGGTTTAACGCCGAATCTGTCCCTGGATAATATCAGTCTTTTTTTCTTTCCGTCCCATATGGCAAAAGCAAAAATACCGTTGAGCATACCCGATATATCCACACCGTATCTCAGATATCCGTTAAGTATAACCTCGGTATCCGAGTCTGTCTCAAATTCCATTCCGTCAAGGATCATCTTCTCCCTTAACTCTCCCGCATTGTAGATCTCTCCGTTATATACAATGCTCACTCTCGGACAGTCTTCTTTAAAGCCTGATCCGCCCGGCCGCAGCGGACATTTTTTCTTATAAAAATTCTTATCCAGCGGAATAAATCCGTTCGGCGTACAGAACTTTGTCATCGGCTGCACTCCGTTTTCAACATCTATTATGGCAAGCCTCGCGTGGGCAAACGCAATGTCAGCGTCAACTAACGTATTGAAATCATCAGGTCCCCTGTGGCTTATCTCCCTGCCCATCCTGCTCACTGTCTCATCATTAGCCTCATATTCATCTCTCAGATCCTTGGTAAAATCACAAAAACCGGCAATCGCACACATATCTTATACCTGAACTTTACTGCTTGTGCCAGCCGCGATGACAGGGCATCTGTGATCCTATCCTGCGGCCGTTTTCACAGCAGACATCAAATTTCTATATAATAGTGTACGGTAAACCGGCTTGTCAGTTTCCTTTTTTCTTAAATTAACTGTTAAAGATCGTTAAGCTCCATATCAGCAAAAGCAGAAGTTATCCACGTCAAACATTCCCATATCCGTGATCCTTATCGACGGGATAACAGGCAGAGCCATGAAGCTCAATGTTATGAACGGATCTATATCCCTGTTCACGCCGAGCTTAAATGCGTTCTTCTTCATTTCATCCAGATGTTCTATCAGCTCATCAGGACCGTCCGTGCTCATAAGACCCGCGATCTTCAAAGGAAGCGAATCCAGCACCTCTCCGTCGCGGATTATGGCATAACCGCCGCCGATCCTCTTGAGTTCATCAACTGCCGCAAACATATCCTCATCGGTATTTCCTACGACTATTATATTATGGGAATCGTGTCCTACAGTGGTCGCAACCGCTCCCCTCTTAAGACCGTATCCTCTGATGAGTCCGACAGCATGGCTTCCGGTAGCGTTATGTCTCTCAATAACGGCTATCTTCGCGATCTCTCCCCTGTATATGGCTTCCTCCAGTTTTGAGGAAGAAATGCTGCCCTTTCTGGTGATGATATTATGCGGCACCATCTCGATGACCGGATACTCGTCCTTTACCGGGAGCACGAACGCCATCGGCTTTAACGGAAGCGGATTGACGCTGTTCAAAAGCCTTTCTGTGATCTCCTTATGAAGATCTTTATTTTCTCCGAGTCGTGAAAGAGCCCTGTCGTGATCGATGCCGATATATTTTCCATTGTCAACTATAAGTCTGCCGTTCTTATATACCCTGGTAACATTCAGTTTACTGATATTATCCGCTATAACAAGATCCGCGCGGTATCCCGGAGCTATCGCTCCCGTTTTCTTTAATCCGTATATCCTTGCCGCGTTGATAGTCGCCATCTTAACGGCTTCAACCTCGTCAAGTCCGAGTTCAACCGCTTTAATAATATTATACCTGATCGTGCCCTCCTTACAGATATCAAGCAGATGCTTATCGTCCGTCGCAAACGCCATCCTGTCGGTGTCGATCTTTTCGGCAACAACTCCCCTGATGATCGCTTCAAGATTCTGGCTGGCACTGCCGTTTCTGACAAGAACGCACATGCCTCTTCTCAATTTGTCACGTGCCTCGGTAAATTCAACCGATTCATGATCTGTTGAAATTCCGCAGCCTGCATAGGCGTTAAGCTGTTTCCCTTTAACCGAAGGAGCGTGTCCGTCAATCACCATGTCCTTGAAGGCTTCTATCTTTTTCATGATCTCCATATCCTGATTGAAAAGTCCCGGATAGTCCATCATCTCACCGAGCCCCAGTACAAACGGATTTCCTTTATACAGAGTCAGATCTTCGCTGTACATGAGCGCGCCTGAATTTTCAAATGAAGTCGCAGGCACACAGGACGGCAGCATTACCATATAATTCAGCGGAGAGATCCTGGCCTCATTAAGAATATACTGAAGGCCGTCATGTCCCTTGACATTTACTATCTCATGCGGATCCGTAATTATCGTCGTGGTTCCCCACAGAAGCTCAGCCTTGGCATATTCAAAAGGCGTGATCATCGAGCTTTCCACATGAACATGGGCATTGACAAATCCCGGCATGATATAGGCGCCGTTAAGATCTATAGTCTGTTCCGCTTCATAAAAACCTTCATCTCCGTCAAATATAACGCCGGCTATCTCCGACCCCGCAACTGCTACGCTTCCGCTTTCGACCTTGCCGGTAAAAACATCAACGATCTTTGCATT
>CACZSY010000076.1 GCA_902783965.1 uncultured Lachnospiraceae bacterium | reverse complement strand
TGTACGGAGCCTTCCTTATCGCCCTTCCGGGCTGGGCTTTCGGTACCGCGGCAGGTATCATAGCGGGAAACATACTTCCGGCTAATATCGTAAGCGCGTTAAGCGTTGCCCTTTACGGCATGTTCCTTGCGGTCATCATACCGCCTGCCAGAAAAGACAGGCTGCTGCTCATTCTTATCATATGCTGTTTTCTGTTAAGCTATATAGCATGTGAGTTCAAGCCATTAAACAGTCTGTCGGCAGGTACAAGAACGATAATCCTGACCGTTTTCATATCCTGCGCGGCTGCCCTGCTGTTTCCGAAAACGGATGACGAAGAGTGCCCGGGCGAAAACAACACAAAAAAGGAGTAGACAATGGACAGTACTAAGATATATCTTTCAATACTGGTTATGGGCGGCGTAAGCTACCTTATAAGAGTGATACCCATAACCCTGATAAAGGGAAAACTAAATAACAGATTTTTAAGATCTTTTCTATACTATGTGCCTTATGTCACACTCTCGGTCATGACTTTTCCGGCTATAACACAGGCTACCAAAAGTCCGGTATCGGGAGGACTGGCGCTGGCTGCAGGCATCATCACCGCCTGGCTTAAAGGAAGCCTGTTCCTTGTGGCAAGCGTATGTTGTATGACAGTATTAATCGTGGAAATGATATTATGATCACTACTTTCCAAAGCTGTCAAGATCAATTCCCTTAAACATACTTTTTTCACTATCATCACCAGCATTGCTATCATCACCGGCATTTGTATTATTATAGTTATTTTCTGTGCTACTGTAATCATAGGTATTTCCATAACTGTATGTATTTCCTAAATCGTATGAATTATCAGCGCTGTCATTTGCACTTTTATACTCATTAACGGTATTATTTGCATTGTTATCAAAAGGTCTGTTATTATGATCATTCTTTTTCTTCTCATCAAAGAAACTATCAAAATCATCATTAACTACTGTTCCAACATGCTGCATCGGGATTTCGTCCTCGGAAGGTTTTGCCATTGCCTGTTTCTTTTCACTAATCTTGTCACTTTTAGCAGCTGCAACAAAGAACAATATTGATAATGCTCCAAAAACAATTGTTATAAGCCATGCTTTTGTCGACGTCTCCGTATTGTCTATTGATATTGTGAGTATTTCAGCAATATCACCTGTGATCTCCGCACCTTCTAATGCTTCTTTATAAAGGTTTTTGATCTTATAATCAAGGGTATGAATAACTCCTTTTAAGTAAATCGGCTTAGCATCAGAAAGATCTTCTAATTCTGTATTTTCATCAAGAAGCTTCATCAATGACTTATTTTTAGTAGTTACTGTCAGTAAAACAGGTTTCTTATCTGGAAAATAAAGAATTGAAAGATAGTGATACTCTTTACCTACAGGAATAAAATTAACAGTATGTGTGGTTGTCGCATATGGTCCACGAAAATCATATGAAGAAAACTCAACATATTGTCCTGTTTTATAATTTCCACTTTCTATCAGTTCATTAAAATTCTGAGTCTTTCCGAAAAGAAGATCTGAATTAAATGAAAATGAGATAAAGACGAATGCGGCAAGTCCAATTCCCAGCAGTAAAAATGTCGCCTTATCACTTAGTTTTTTTTGTTTCATATTTACCTCCGTAGTTTAATATATATATTCCTGGTTTTCATAAGCTATCGTTGACGTTTTTTGAAACAAATAAATATTCTTGCGACGCTTGCGTAAGCACCTATCGCAAGAATATTTATTTGTTTCCTTCTCTGTCAACGATTACTTTACAAAAAACCATATTTCTAATTCGTTACTTTAACAATTGATTTTATTTTTGTCAATATATATAATGGGATTTGAAAGGAGTTTTTATTATGCCAGTATTTGATTTTACCAAAACATCAACCGAAAAGATATCGGCTGTATGTACTTATGAAACTTTTGAAAGCAGATGCTGTGAACCATCTGCCGCTTCACCGATCATGGTGATAGATTCCAGGATGGGCTGTCTGTCGCATCATACCAACGGGGTATTCACCGATCCCGCTATCCGCACTTCCTTTGAAACGGATAACGGAGACGGCACTGAAAGCTTTGATATAATAAGGATCGATTCCAGATTCGTCAACCTTCTAAAGTGGCTCGGCGAACACAAGATCAAAGTCAGATTATCCGGAAAGGAATATGAAGGCGAATACAGAGTTTACCGGATCAGGGAACAGGCTTTCGGACAGGGTACCAAGCTTTCCGCAGAAGACGGTTTCCTTCAGTTCATGATAGAAAGGCTTCTTGCGAGCGATCCTCCTGTGCTTAGCGATGATGAGGACGAAAAGGAAGAAACCGGGGATGAAATGAAGCTTACGAGCATTCAGAGCATTTCCGACTTCATTACCTGCGCCGGCAATACTCTTCCTGACAACATCAGGTTATGGGCCAGAAGGAATATGGCTGTCGCCCGTTCACATGAGGTTTCAGCCGAAGAAAGACGTCACGCCCAGCGCGCGCTCTCCATTATGCTTAATATCCACTGGAAAAGCAATTTCTTTGAATCCATTGATCCGGTCAAAGCCGGAAAGATACTCGATGAAGAACTCTTCGGACTTGAATCTGTAAAACAGAGGATCCTTGAGACCATCATACAGATCAACAGGACGCATACTCTTCCGGCTTACGGTCTCCTTCTTGCCGGTCCGGCGGGAGTCGGCAAGTCCCAGATAGCTTACGCGGTAGCCAGGATCCTGAAGCTTCCGTGGACAACCCTTGACATGAGTTCCATTAACGATCCTGAACAGCTTACCGGAAGCTCCAGAGTCTATGCCAACGCGAAACCGGGAATAATAATGGAAGCCTTCTCAGCTTCGGGTGAATCAAATCTTGTATTTATAATTAATGAACTTGATAAAGCAACCGCTTCCAAGGGCAGCGCCAATCCGGCGGATGTTCTTCTCACCCTGCTTGACAATCTTGGCTTTACAGACAATTACATGGAATGCATGATCCCTACCGTGGGCGTATATCCGATAGCCACAGCCAATGATAAAGATAAGATCAGCGCTCCGCTTTTATCACGTTTCGCCGTGATCGACATTCCGGATTATAACGAAGAAGAGAAGGCAAAGATATTTACAGACTTCGTACTTCCTAAGATTTTGAAAAAAATGAGTCTTAAGTCCAATGAGTGTCTTGTTACCAATGACGGAGTAAAGGCTGTCGTTGAACTTTATAAAGGCACAACGGGAATAAGGGCTTTAGAACAGGCTGCCGAGCATATCGCCGCGCACGCACTCTATAAGATCGAAGTAGAAAACGCGGTTGAGGTCTGCTATGACAAAGAAGATATTATCAGATTATTAAGTTAAAGCCGGCAGTATAAGACCGGGCAGGAAGAGTGTTACTCTCTCCTGCCCGGTCCTCTTTATCTCAGCTTAAGCGCCTGCGCATACATTTCTTTACTTACATAACATGCGGCCGCGTTAAAATATGTGTTATTGATGATACAGTCATGCGTATCTATGATATCGCTTATCTTCATGATGTATCCGCCCCATTCGGCTCCGTATTCTATCTTGAGCCTCTTCCAGTCGGTGAACATGTTGACTGCTTTTCTTCCGTTCTTTCCTTCGCTTAACGGGAAACCGATCGTGGTTCCGTCTTCAAGCGTTATCTCGTTTTCCTCGCTCTTTATCGGTTCTTTTTCCATTGTTTTTCCCGGAACAAGGAGTTTCACGTTCTTCAGTTCTTTTAACATCATCTGATAATACATGTTAAACTCTATCTGTTTTTGTTCAGTATCCGGTTTTCCGGTCTGTCCCATAAGCAGAAGCCATCTTACCAGATCCGGGTTAGATACAGGCTTCTCTCTCTTTGGCACCTTTGAAAAATCAGGTTCCTCAACTATCATCTTTGCGTCAATCTTCATATCGTTAGTTATGACGCATGCCTGATCGATACCGTTAAGATAGAACGTCGTCATGAGGAAATTCTTAATGGCAGTCCCGTTTTCATCATTCGGTATCATGGTGAACTCCAGATCGTCATTTTCATAATGCTTTTTAAATCTTTCAAGATATTGACCTGTGATGAGCAGGATAAACGGTCTTGAGCACATCATGCCCTTTCCCTTCTTGGTAACTGTGGCATAAATATGAGGTTCGCCTGTTTTTTTGTTAAATAGAACATATATCTTTTTAAGCTCAATGATCTTACCCGCGGTCAGTTTCTTAATATTTTCGGCTGTTCTTGAATTTATGGCTTTATCTGCCGGTGAAAGATTATTTTCAATCTTGGAATTATGCCAGTTAAAAAGTCTAAGGACTTCGCAGCAGTCTCCTACGCTCATCTTTTCTTCTTCTCTGTCTTCCAATTCCATTTTTTTATTAAGAATATAACTGTCGCCCAGACATGACACATAACAACCGTCAATTTCCATAAGTGAATAATCACCCTGATATATGACTGTACCTATCCTTATGTTTGACTGATCTATTCCGCTGATCCTCAGGACTGCTATAACATTTTCAGCTTTGGATACATCTTCATTATTAACCTGTATTCCTGAAATACTGATATTATAGACACTCTCATCATCAAGTCCGCGGTTTATTGCAAGCGCCTGCGTTCCTGCATTTACACACCCCCTGACAAATCCGACTACCATCAGATCATCGCTGTCAGTTCTGTAAAACGCATCAAGAACACCTGCTATAAAATTCTTTTTTGCCATAACTCAACCTCCGTATGTATGGAACAAACCTGAAATCCGTTTCTCTGCCTACATGTTCTTTACTGCGTCAAACTCTTCGGTGATATTCTTATCCGGAGCCTTGGTAGCAATACTTACGATAATATTTACACACAGCGCAATTATAAACGCCGGAAGAAGTTCATATATATTCCATGCGCCGCCGATCTTTCTTATACAGAACTTCCAAATGAATACCATCACACCGCCGGTGAACATTCCTGAAATTGCTCCATATACATTGCTTCTTCTCCAGAAAAGCGCAAGAAGCATTACAGGACCGAAAGCCGCTCCGAAGCCTGCCCAAGCGAAGCTTACTATCTGGAACACGCTGCTGTCAGGATTCCACGCTATAAATACAGCAATAATACTTATCACTACTACCGTCACTCTCGCATAGATAACGGATTTCTTCTTATCCATCTTTATCTTTAAGAATTCAGCCATAAAGTTCTCCGAGATACTTGAAGCTGCCGCAAGAAGCTGACTGTCAGCCGTTGACATTGTAGCCGCAAGGATACCTGCAAGGATAACGCCCGCAACAATAGCGGTAAGGAAGTTATGCTGACTTAAAAGATCCGCGATCTTAACTATGATGGTCTCGCTTTCGGAGCCTTTAAGTTCCGCTACCTTTCCGGCTTTGGTCATGCCCAGTCCTACTATACCGATCACAACGGCAACGCTCATAGAGATACATACCCAAACGGTAGCGATCCTTCTTGAAAGCTTAAGCTTCTTAGGATCGTCGATAGCCATAAATCTTAAGAGCACGTGAGGCATACCGAAATATCCGAGTCCCCATGCCATAGTTGAAACGATAGTAAGGAAACCGTAATCAACGCTCGTATTCTTAACCGCATCATGCATGCTTGTTACCGAAAGATATCCGGCAAGATCTCCCGCATTATCAAATACTGCCTTGACTCCTCCTGCCGCGCTGAAACCGTATACAAGTACCGTAACGAGCGCGATAGTCATAACGATGCTTTGTACAAAGTCGGTCTTGGACGCAGCAAGGAATCCGCCGAGCGTTGTGTAAGCAATGATGATGCATGCGAATATTATCATCGCAACATGATATTCAATACCGAAAAGGCTGTGGAAAAGCTTACCGCAGGCTGCAAATCCGCTTCCTGTATAAGGGATAAAGAATACCACAATTACTAAAGCTCCGATACATGTAAGGATGTTCTTATCATCCTTGTATCTTTTTGAAAAGAAATCAGGGATCGTGATCGCATTGATCTTCTGACTGTAATTCCTGATCCTTTTAGAAACGATGAGCCAGTTGACCCATGTTCCGAGAGCAAGTCCAAAAGCAGTCCAGAATGCGTCGCACACTCCGGAAAGATAAGCCACACCGGGAAGTCCCATCAACAGCCAGCTGCTCATGTCACTGGCTTCTGCGCTCATGGCTGTAACAAACGGTCCAAGTTTTCTTCCGCCGAGATAGAAATCATCTACGGAATTGGTAACCTTAGACGCTCTGATACCTATAATGACCGTCATGATAAGATAAGCAATGATGGTCAACAGTATAAAAACTGATTCTTGAGACAATTTTTGCACCTCTTTCTAATATATGATGTTCTGGTCAAAAGGTATTTTGACCCTTTGATAACGGATTCCTTCGCACTTCGTGCTCCTGACCATATTATCAAAATAAAATGCCGCAGACCGCCGTCGGCAATCTGCGACTAACAAATATTTATTATATAGTAATAAATGTCTGATGTAAAGATTTTTTATCGTCTTGTTTACGTTCTCAGACGTTTGAGCTGCGTCTGATATAAACTGTTCTGGTATATTTTATCTCATCTCCCAGCGTTTCGCCGACTTCAATATCAAAATCATCTTTATTAAAATCGGGAAATGTGACGTCTCCGTCCGGGATCTCAATATCTACCTCTGTAATATACATCTTATCTACCAGTGGAATAGCTTCTTTAAACAGTCCGTAGCCTCCCGCAATATACACATCTCCGTCTCCGGCAAGCCTCACCGCTTCGCTCAGTGATGATGCTGTTATAAGGTTCTCTCCCTCAAAATGTTTTGTATTGGAAACCACGATATTCATCCTGTCCGCAAGAGGATGACCGATCTCTTCGTATGACTTTCTGCCCATTATTACGGTATTGCCTGTGGTAAGCTCCTTAAACTGCTTCTGCTCACCGCGTATCCTCCATGGTATCTTTCCGTCTCTGCCGATAATATTATTTTGGGAACGCGCAACTATAAGACCAAGCATATTCATTTCCTTTCATTTAATATCTTTCTGCTAACGCAGCGGTATCGGATCGCCCAGATATGTCGGTTCCGGTTTGATGATGCATTTAAAGAAATCCTTATTTCTTGCGATCATCTCCCTTGCCTGCCTGTAAAACTCTCCCTTATATCGTCTCGGATCAGCGCCTGCCCCATAAGCTTCGATCCCAAGCTTATCCGCAATATAAAGCGCCCGGTACAGGTGATATTTCTGCGTTACAACAACCATTGAGCTGACCTGAAAGATATCCCTTGCCCTGTACATGCTCTCATAAGTCGAAAATCCCGCATGATCCTTAAATACCGCTTCGGCCGGTATACCCTTATCGATAACATATTTTTCCATGACCGACACTTCATCATAGTCTTTTTTGCTGTTGTCGCCGCTCATGATTATCCTGTCCGAGACTCCCGCTTTATACAGCTTAATGCACTCTAAAAGCCTGTCCTCAAGCATAGGACTCGGTTTGTCTCCCCATATCCCTGCTCCGAGCACAAGAATGCAGTCGACCTTCGGGATATCGGAGATATCATCTTCTTCCACTATCTTTTTTCCGGCTGTTCTTAATATATAAATATCGATAATTATAAAAATAACAACCAGGATCAGGACCACTACGCTCACTATCCTGATGATCTTTTTAAACTTTTTCATATTGCCGTTGAGGTTCAGGATTTAAATCCTATTACCTTCTTCACCTCTATCTTCTCATTGAATTCTTTCTCACCGCTTGCGGCGATGAAATCCTCTTTGGTAAGAACTATATTCTTAATACCGTTGAGCGAGCATCTTAACGCACCCTTAGACCATGTTCTCTCATAGAGATTTCTTACAAAACGCGCGTTGGCAAATTCCTTTGAACTCAGATATTCATCCGAAAGCGCATTAAAATATTTAAAAGCGTGCTCTTCAAGTTCCGGATCATAAAGAAAATGTTTTCTTACCATCAGCATATAGATATCGAAAAGCTGCCTTTTGGTATAATTCGGGAAATGCAGTATATAAGGCATCCTGCTCCTTATGCCCGGATTGCCTTTCATGAGAGTTTCCATCTCATCGGTATATCCTGCCATTACGACCAGCATGTCGTCCCTGTGGTTTTCCATCTCGGAAATAAGTGTGGTAAGCGCTTCTTTTCCGAAATCATTTGTCACATGTTCACCATCATATAGAGAATAAGCTTCATCAATAAACAATACGGAACCATAGGAATCCCTGCAGATCGAAGCAGTCTTCACCGCGGTCTGACCTACATATTCTGCCACAAGATCCCTTCCTGTATACTCAAAGAAAGCTCCTTTTCTTAGTATTCCTTCTTCTTTCATTATCTGTCCGATTATTCTCGCCACCGTAGTCTTTCCGGTTCCCGGCGCTCCGGTAAATCTCATGTGTATGCTCGGTCTGTCGAGCTTATCATTGCTTATAGCAACCTTTATCTGCGCGATAAGTTCCCTTATCCTCTGGGTTATATCTTCCATTCCTATAAGCTCGGCAAGCGCCTGATAACCTGTAGCCCTGGTTCTTGACTTGTCGACAAGCCCTTCTATATGCTGCGAACCTATATCAGCGTCCGTGATCTCTTCGCCTTCATTCATCCTTCTTGCGGCAAATGCGGCTTTTCTTAAGATCATCTCATTGGCAATATTTTCTATGGTCTTAAAACCATAAAATCTTCCGTCCATTTTTTCCTGATGGATCCTTTCGATTATAGGATCGATCGAAGACAGTTCGAGATCAAAATCCTTATCCTGCAGTATCGACCAGGTCTTATCCACCAGTACCGCGTCGTGCAGCGGAGCTATCTGCAGTGGTTTTATGAAAAGCACATCCGAGAGAATGTAATATATCTCATCAAAGGCTTTCTTTTCCAGAAACGGGATCCTGAAAACAAATACAAAATTATTCTGATGTCCATAAAGCCTTTTAACAAATCTCCTGAGCTCATCAAATTTATTCTTTTCAAGGAAATATGAGATATCAATGCCCACAACGCTGAGATTTATCGAGTTTTCCTCATCGTTGAGCGCTTCAAAAAGCGTGTCCTCGCTGGTGTAACCGTTGCCGTCTTCTTTTCCGTATATTATCTCAAGATAGTTTTCCGGCAGCTTATCCCTGCAGCCTGGGAGCACCAGACTGTAATAATACTCACAGATAGAAGAAAGGAAGAGAGTAAATCCATTTCCGTGGTCGCACGCCATAAGGAAATTCTGTCTTATCAGGATCTCCTGCGAATTCTTCGAGACAAGATACGGAAGCTGTTCTGTCATCTCCGTAACAAGTCTTATCACATCGCCGCATCCGAAGTAATAATTATAAAACCTTCTCATTATGTCCAGTCTTTCTTCATCCTCGTATTCTGTAATGAACACCTCGCCAAGCCCTTCATTTCCGTAAAGGGCAGTCCATGTTTCATTGATCATCCTGCCGCAGGCTGACTTGTTTTCGGCTTTCATCTTTAATACATAGTATGTAAACCTGTAATGCAGCCTTACCGCCTCGCAATCCGCAGGCAGGTTTTCCTTAAATTTTTCAAAAAATTTCCCAAGCTCTTCGAATCTCTGCTGCGCAAAAGAATATACTGCATCGATCCTTACAAGAAATGATTTTTTTGAATTGGTTATGTTCTGTGTCATATCTTCGCTCATGTCTGTTTTCCTCTTATAATACTTCAGGATACCATACAACAAATTCTTCTCCGCCGAATCTGCACACATCGGTTCCGGACATCTTAACAAGCTGGCCGGCAACAGATTTCAGCACTTAATCTGCTATAATTACAAGTTTCTGTTAAATTTCAGCATAACACATTTATATTAAGATGTCATCATGTACTTTAACAGGTAAATAATATTTAATATATGAATAGAAAACAATATACGTACTCTTTTTCATCAAACAGGCTCCTTTATTCAACCTTATTTCTCATCATACTATATTCTACCCAAAATTGTCAAAAATTCATCTTTTATCCGGATACTAACATTGTTATAATGTAAATATATATTTAAAGGAGGTCGGGTTTATGGATTCATATATTAAAAATATCCGTTTCAAAGGAGAACCATGTGTTAAAATGGCTGCCGGAGGTTATGTGGCTGTCGTCGCTCCCCGCATAGGCTGCAACATGATACGTCTATATAACACTGCGGCCAAAACAGAACTGCTTCATTACAGCTGGAAGACTCCTATACGTTATCTGAGATGGCCGAGTCTTGTACATGGCATACCTACACAGCTCTATCCTAACAGGCTTGAAAACGGTATCTTAAAAACATCGGCCGCCGAATATCATTTTCCTGTCAACGAAAAAGGAAGAAACAATCATCTTCACGGTTTTCTGCATACAAGACAATATACTGTAGATTCCATGTATCATGACAGCGAGAACGATACTGCTGTCCTTTGCTGTAGTTTTACCTACAACAGTGATGATGAATTTTATCAATATCTTCCCATAGATTTTAAAGCGGTCATAACATATACTCTTTCCAGAGACGGTATGAAACTTGTGCTTGAAATCACAGATCTGTCCGATACCCCTCTGCCTGTCGGCATCGGACACCATACCTCTTTCATGGCTCCGTTTTCCAGAGATCTTGATCCGTCCAAACTGCGGATATGCTTTCCGGCTTCAAAACGAGTTGAGCTTATAGATGACTTAAGCACAGGAAATTTAACAGATCTGAACGATCATGATCTCGAATATGTCAACGGAAATGCCTGTCCGGTACTTTCTGATGTCAATAACGAGATGTATCTTCTGGACGATAACGCGAAGGAGTACGGCGTTACGATCAGTAATATCAAAGATTCGCGCACTATAAAATATACATTTTCAAAAGATTACAGATTTCTTAATCTCTGGAACTGCGGCGGAAAAAATTCCTTCTACTGCGTTGAACCTATGACATGGTTGATCAATGCTCCAAATATTGATATGGATGATTCCGTTACCGGTTACAGAGAGATAAACAGGAACGAAACTTTTTCGGTCTGGCAGAGAATTTCAATGGGCACCCCGTGCGTATAAGTATATTAAGAAACAGGAGGTTTTCCGCCTCCTGTTCTTATTGATCATCTTTCGTTCAAAAGCCTGGAACCTACGAAAAGCTTCTAAGCCGCGAACCAGAATATTTAATACCTGTTCATCAGTTCTTTCTTGACTTCATCGGAAGTAAATGCCGCTTCCACAGCATTTATAAAAAGCTGTTTTTCCTGCTTTTCATCAAGTCCAAAGTTCTCTTCCATATATAAAAATTCCTGTGAGAGCGTTGTGCCTTCTATTCCCATATCATCTGTATTAAGCGTTACTTTCAGGCCTCTTTTAAGATATTCCATAAACGGATATTCTCTCATATCCTGTACCGCATGTGTCTGACGGTTGCTTGTAGGACACATCTCAAGAGTTATCCCCTTTTCAAGCAGCAGCTCCACTACTAAAGGATCTTCATAGCTTCTTACTCCGTGACCGACCCTTGACGCTCCGAATTCTACGGCAAGCCTTACACTTTCCGCTCCGTCAGCCTCTCCGGCATGTATGGTAAATGGTATGCCCATCTCTTTCGCCTTCTTAAAAAGTTCCCGGTAATCAGACGTCGGAAATAAACCCTCCGCTCCCGCAAGATCGACCGCGGTAACTCCGCCGTCTTTAACGAGATACTTCCCTGCTATGCGAAGGGTTTCTTCATTTTCGGCTTCATTCCCGCATCCGCGCATGCAGCATAGGATCAGATTTGCTTTTAACCGGGTTTTACTTAAACCATGCAGCGCAGCCTTAACTGCTTCTTCCTGCGTCATGCCTTTTTGCTTATGAAGCTGCGGCGCAAATCTTATCTCGGCATAGATGATCCCCTGTGAAAGGATGTTGTCACAGACAAGTCTAACCGCTTCGCTAAGGCCTTCTCCGGTCTGCATCAGCGACAGCGGCAGTTTGAAACACTTAAGAAACTCGTTCAGATCAACGCAATCCTTCGGTACCTTAAGGAGTCTTTCAAGCTCGCCCGCATCTTCGGGAAGTGAAATGTTCTGAAGCTTTGCAAGCTTTAACGCTATCTTAGGTGTCACTGCTCCGTCAAGGTGCAGATGCAGGTCTATGCAGGCGTATCGGGATCGCGCGCAGTTCTTACCAAGATAATCTCGTACCTCAAGAAGATCTTCAAGGATCACTTCCGCCAGTTCTTCCATCTCTTCATTGGCAGGAAGCAAGTCTGGTACCATGATCGGAATAAGTCCTCCGTTAAACGCGGATCTGATTCCGTTATATGAATCTTCCACAGCATAAGTCCTGACCGGATCCGCTCCTATTGCCTCACAGGCTTTAATGAATATGTCAGGAGCCGGTTTGCTTTTCATTACCATATCCCCACAGATTACAGCATCGAAAAAATGCAGCAGTCCTGCATCCTTTAGCTGGCTTTCCACCGTCTGCCTTCTCGTTGATGAAGCAACGGCTGTTCTGATGCCTCTTTCTTTCAGAAATGACAGCAGCTCATATACACCTTTCTTTACCGGGATCCTGCCACCGTCATATCTTGAATGATATATGTCCGAAGCTTCTTTGGCAAAAGTATCGTAATCAAAATCTTTACCATATTTTTCAAGCATTATATCTTTGGTTCTGGTTTTGGTCGAACCGATACATGAAAAAAATGTATTCTCAAAATCAACCATTCCGTAATCCCTCGCAAGTTCCGACC
>CACZSY010000075.1 GCA_902783965.1 uncultured Lachnospiraceae bacterium | reverse complement strand
GTCCGCAGTATCCTTGATCTGAGCTTTTCTTTTTTCTTCATCTTCCTTCGCCTTTGCCGCTCTTGCCGCTGCGGCTGCCGCAAGGATCTTGGCAACTTCCGAGCTTGTGCTGATCACAGGAGACCCATTATTATCAGCTTTAGCAGCTTCGGCTTTTTTTCTGGCTTCTCTTGCAGCCTCAGCCTTACGCATCTCTTCCTCAATACGGGCTTCTTCAGGATCATTTGCTTCCAGGTCATTTAACACATCAAATGACTTGTATTCAAAGTGTTCCTTTTTCCCTTGGGTCTCAACAGTCGGATCAGATCCTGTATCAGTCTTTTTTTCTTTATTATCTTCAGAACTTACTTCTACCGTATTATTCTCAACATCAGAAGTCTCGTTTTTCTCTTCCGGTTTATTCTCCGTTAGATCATTATCAATTACTGTTCCGCAGCTATAACAAAATTTCGCTATATCCGGTAATTCCATTCCACACTTCTTACAGATCATAGCTTATTACCTCAATTCACTTAGGATCAGGACGAAGAAAATTCATCCCGTTCGCTGTTTCCAGCCTGCCATAGTCAAAAGTCCATGGTTTAAAACGCTTGTTAAAAATACCCAATATCTCTTTGTTATTATACATCATTTTCAACATATTATCAAGATTTTTGTTATAACACAGACATTTTTTCGTTCTAACCGGAATTGCCCGCAACTAATCTTTCCTGCTCGACTGCACCGTTGTGCGTCCGAGATATACAGCTCTTTAGAATATGAATAGCCACAGCCCACTTTACAAATAATGAATATCATGTAATACTAATAACAGCAACCCACAAATAAATAAGAAGAAGGTGTTTATCCTGAACAGCAACAACACTCCCAATATTTTGATCATGCCGGACTCTTTCAAGGGAACAATGTCCTCCGCAAAAGTCTGTGCTCTTATAAATGAAACTCTGCATGAGCATATATCCTGCTCCACTCTTTGCGTTCCAATGGCGGACGGAGGCGAAGGAACCATAGACTGCCTTTCCAATCTGTTAAACTGGACAAAGATCACAACCGAAACCAAAGGTCCCGTCGGACAGGCCATAAGCGCCGATTATATCATCAGCGGCGATCAGAGGCATCTTGCGGTTATCGAATCCGCCAAAGCCTGCGGCATGGCTCTTGCGGATGTCAATCCTGATCCAGGCAAAGCTTCAACCTACGGTGTCGGTCTTCTCATAAAAGACGCGGTTCTTCGCGGTTGCAAGGATATATATGTTGCGCTCGGCGGCAGCTGTACCAATGATGCAGGCGCCGGCGCCTGCGCCGCTATGGGTACAGTTTTTTATGATGAAAACGGCAGGGAATTTGTCCCTGTCGGTGAAAATCTCAATAAGATATGTAAAATTGATAATTCCGCTACAGAAAAACTGTTAAAAGACTGCCGTATTACCGCGATCTGTGATGTCAGCAACCCTTTATATGGAAACAACGGTGCCGCTTTTGTCTTCGCTCCCCAGAAAGGAGCAGATCTTATGATGGCCGAAATGCTTGATGATAACCTCCGGTATTTTGCAAAGAAAGTTTATGAAGAGCTTTCCGTTGACCTCTCGGGCTTGCCAAGAGCCGGTGCCTGCGGAGGTTTCGCGGCGGGCATTGCCGCATTTATGGGAGGGAAGCTCTGTTCAGGCATTGATACGCTCCTTGATATCATGGACTTTGATAATGTTATAAAAGACTTCGATATGATAATCACCGGCGAAGGATGTCTTGATATGCAGAGCCTTTCAGGAAAAGCCGTTATCGGTATCGCTTCAAGAGTAAGAAAGCTGGGCGCAGATATCCCTGTCTATGTATTCGCCGGAAAAAATATGCTCGATGAAGCCGCTATCAATTCAAGCGGCATTACGAGAGTATATGTGACTACCCCTGCTTACATGCTTTCCGAACAGATAAAGCTTACATGTGAAGAAAATGTTGTAAAGACTGCTGAGAAATTTATTCAGGAAGTTTTATAATAACATGTTTTCCTTACGTTCCCTTGGTGGCACGCGCAGTTTTCCTCCTGTGCGTGCCATTTCATAGCAGATACGCCTCATTTCATTTCGGTGTTTCTTTGATCCTATCGCGTCAGTCGTCACGCGAACCGACTGCAAAGATTTCTTCGATATCTTCGCAATAATTTCCCGTTTTCACACATATTTATAAATCGACTCTGGATGAATAATAAATAACAAAGTAATTATCCCCTGTTATAAGTAATAATCAAGTCTTTTTCGCATAAACATAGAAATATGAAATTCAATAAGGAACGACCATGCCATATATATATCTTAGTCCGTCACTTCAGCCCTTCAATCCATACATCAACGGTGGAAATGAACAACAGTACATGAACCTCATCGCAGACGCCATGGAGCCGCTGCTTACCGCGAACGGCATCCAATACAAACGAAGCAGAAAAGATATGACTCTTCGTCAGGTTATTGAAGAATCCAACATGGGCAACTATGATCTTCATCTCGCTCTGCATTCCAATGCGGCCGGACCGGGTTCAACAGGCACCATGGGAACCGAAGTCTACTACTATGACGGAAGTTACAACGGTCAGGTCGCTGCTGCCATCATAGCGGACAATTACAAAAACATTTATCCTTATCCGGATCTTGTCAGGTCGATACCTACAAGAAGGCTTGCGGAGCTTAACAGGACCAAAGCTCCGGCTGTACTTGTCGAGACCGCCTATCACGATAATCCCGAAGACGCGCGCTGGATAAAAGAAAATATAAATGTGATCGCAGTCAATCTCGTTCAAAGCCTGACTTATTATTTCGATATACCATTCATTGAAAATGTCATAACCCCATACCATGCAGTCGTGTCGACCAAGGGAGGAAGGCTAAGACTGCGCTGCAAACCTTCAACTTCATCGGGCATTATGGCGTTACTTAAGAACGGCACTCCGCTTCTCGTACTCGGAAAATGGGAAGACTGGTTTGTGGTAAGCGCAAACGGTATGATAGGATATGTTGCGGCCGAATACGTTAAAAACGAATAAAGCGCGTATAAAAAAACGGGCAGGTTCTATCCCGCCCGTTTATGTTCATTACATTTTTGATCATTACTTTTTTGATCATTACGATTATGATCATTAATAATCCGGTAACATCAATCTTTAACTCTTGTAAGTTTAGATTCTGTATTATTCTTTGTATCCTTCATTGTCAGAGTATCGCCATCGATCTCATACTTGCTTGTCTGCTTCTCGCTGTAGCTTTGTCCAAGCATTGAGCCTTCCATCTTAACTGTAAGCTCATCTCCGTCGGTCTCCCATTCGAAATCAACCGAAAGGGCACCCATCTTCATCTGACCCTTACCGTCTTTTTCAAATACCATCTGTACCTTCACGCCGCTTTGTTCGTACTCCCATGTTCCGATGAGCTTATTGCCGCATGCAACGAGCATAACCGCAACTG
>CACZSY010000074.1 GCA_902783965.1 uncultured Lachnospiraceae bacterium | reverse complement strand
GTGCTGGGTTCAAGCCCAGTACCTGTCAGGATTGCGAAGCAATCCGTTTTATATGAGCAAGCAGCGAAGCGGATTGCGAATTGACAAAATCAGGAACAGATCGTTCATCAGTTAAAATGATGAATACTATCGATTGATGAAATCAATAATGACATCAGAAAGATGGACCATAGCAGGTCTGTATCTGTTTAGCTTTTTAACAAATTCCGTAATATCATCTTTATCAGTGGTAATATCACAGATCTCAAGCTTAAGGCTGCCGTCATCCTCATATAATGCTATACCGTAGCCTGTATGTTCTGAGCCATTTTCATCGGCATATGTATCTGAGAATATCGTATACATTACACTCTCCTTTTAATTATTATCATAATTTTGCGATCTCCGATAGCCGGAAGATTATTCAGTAAGCCGTTGAGTTTCAGGATAATGCAGAAGATGCACGTCTCAAACGCCGGCTGTGTTATTGAATAAAGATCGGATTGAGTCGCACGAAAAGTATTATCTCAGATAATGATAGACATAAGAGAGACGTACTGACAACTTTATATATGTGCTGCGCACATCGTTTGGGGATAGCATCTAAATATTAATATCAAAAACGGATAATTGATCAGCCGGCGGCTCCTGTTTGCAATAAATAACTTCTCTGATCGATCTTTTGATCAATTCTTCCGGACGGATTTCATGCATGATCCAGGCTTCTGCTGTTTTTTCCGGAAATATCAGCGGCATACGTTCATGAATGAACCGTATTTCTTCAAGAGATTCCGTTGTCAGTATTGTAAAAACGGGAATTTTCATACCCGAGATCATTTCGATGCGGTACAGACCGGCAAGCCATGTTACTTCGCTGCCTTGCGGCTGGATCACATATTTATCTCCTGTCTTCACCTTTCCCGAAGACGGGTCTTTTAAATGTTCCCATTCGAAATAATATGACGCGGGTATGATGCAGCGCATCTGCTGCCAGCTGTCTTTGAAGGCAGGTTTTTCACAGGCGCTCTCAACACGGGCGTTTATCAGCGGAGATTTTGAACGTGGAAGGTTAAAGCCCCAGACCATCGGAAAGACAGTCTTTTGACCGTGTCTGTTGAGAGCCAGGACCGCAGCTATGTCGGTCGGACGAACTTCACCTTCGGTTATAAGAGGACGCGCCAGCGTATTTACCATGGGAACGGTAAGAGCGGATCCTTTGGCTTTTTCTATTATCGGCCGCAGCAGCGGCGACATTTCAACATAATATCTGCAACACATTTTTTAACTCCTCGTATTTATATTTCGCGCCGTCTGAGAAAATTTTGTAGTTTCCATCTATTGAGTAGTATTTTACTTTGGTGGAAGGATTATGTCAATCACGGAGGAAATTTTAACGGAAAAATGGAATTCTGATGGAAAATCCTTACGGCGGATATCCGGTAACAGTACCGCAAATTTGTCATTGATTTGTCATAGGGAAAGTATTAATATAGTTTTAGATTTATTTCTACATTTCAGAGTAAAGAATTTCAGTCTCTTAAATCCACTATGGATACGTTTGAGCTGATCACGAATACTGTCAGCAAGGATATAGGTGCGTTCTATGCTGCTGCCAACAATAAGGAGGGAATGTCGGTTCATTAGATCTATGAAAGTTCGCGCAAGTATTGTTCACAATATTTAATTGTGGATGAGGCGTTAAAGCTTAAGGAAGCGATACAGTTTAAAGATCCTGTTGCGCAGGCAAAGCATCAGCTGCAGTATAATATCAAACTTGGATATGCTATGCAGGTTTAACGAGATACCTTGAGGGCGTCAAACGGGCAGAATATCTTTGCCCATTTGGATACCGGCATGGGTGGATGCTTTAAAGAAAATTCATCCCATTTCCCATGTCGGGGGTATCCCATGTTAAGAACATCTTTGTATTTAAAATCTGCAGGCATTGGCATGTAGCCGAGTATCATATATGTCACTCCGTTTGTTTTAGTATTTTTAATTTTCTTATCAGAGGCGGTGACCTCCGATCTGTGTGTTCCTTTCAAGCTGCGTTGCGCCTTCAAGCATATTTTTCCCTATAAATACGGAATTGGGACCGTATCTTGACCGTATCCGGCAAAGCGCCTGCTGCAGAAGCTGTTCTTTCCTTGCTGTGTCGTTATCGATAAGCAGAGACAACTGTATGGAACTGCTTTCTGGCCGTACATTGTCTGCGCATATATTGAGCTTTCGAAAGAGCAGGCGGTGGTCTGTCTTACGGTCAAAGGATTCAAGTATAAGAGGAGAAATTACGGATATGCTGTTGGTATCCGTATGAAGCTTTACCGTGCCGTTACTGTGTTTCGGATGGAGTCTTCCATAGAAATCAAGTACCTTAGGACCTTCGTAATAAGGACATACTTCAAGACTCTTATAGTCGTAGCTGACATACCATGTAAATGCGGAAGCGACAAGCGACTTGCCGAACATATCGGTACACAGACTGTCTATCATCTCCGAAAGTATGAGCCGTGCTTCGGTGTACTTATAAGGTCTTGGAAGAACCTGACCGTTGGAAAGGCTCTTGCGCTCGCTTTGATAATTCTTGATATCAGGCATCGTCACCGGGTCATATCCCCAGGCGTGTGCAATGAGTATCTCGCCATCGATCCCGAAAACCTTATAGAACCATTCTTCATTATACAGGGACATCCGGGCAACTTCACCCATGGTGAACATATGGGCGTTTTCAAGCCGTCTTGCTTTTCCGGGACCTATCATCCAAAAGGAAGTAAGAGGTCGGTGATCCCACAAAAGGTAGCGGTAGCTGTCTTCGTTGAGCTCGGCGATGCGAACGCCGTCTTTATCGGCCGGAGATTTCTTGGCAACGATGTCCATCGCGACCTTTGCAAGATAAAGATTGGTCCCGATGCCTACTGTGGCGGTAATGCCGGTCGTATTTAATACATCCCTTATTATGGTCATTGCCATAACATGAGCGGGATGCCGGTGCGAGACCGCAGCCTCATCCTCATAGAAATGCAGATATGGCGCGGCGTCTATAAAGGCTTCGTCTATCGAGTAGACGTGAACATCCTGCGGCGCGGCATAGCGCAGGACAGTGGAATATATCAGTGCGCTTATCCGCTTATATTCAGCCATACGCGGAACTGCAATAATATAATCAACTTTGCGGCGGCTTATCTGTTCATATCTTCTGATAGCCTGTTTCGCTTCAAAAAGTCTCGGCCGCGACGGCACACCTATCGCCTTAAGGGATGGCGATACCGCAAGACATATAGTCTGGTCGGAACGTGACTCGTCTGCTACCAGAAGATTGGTCGTTAAGGGATCATATCCTCTGGCAACGCATTCAACCGAGGCATAGAAACTTTTCATATCGATAGCAATGTAGGCTCTGTCGCTCATAGAGATCACCCTGCTGAAAAAATAAGTTTAACTCCGTCGTGGAGTCGCCCGCCTGTATAGGCGGGGGTTGTAATATCATTATTATAGCACAGTCGGGACTAAAAAGCAAACATATGTTCGATTTTGGCGGAATATTTTTGAGGACTGTGAATAGTAACAACATGGTGTTCAGAAATGACACGCACTGGATCGGGAAAAGAATACATGTGAAAGGAATAGACAAAATGAAAGATGTGGAAAAAATAAAAGAAATAGAAGAGATGTATGAAAACTTAAAACCAAGACCGATACTTGTTGTAAAGGCGTACGGACATACTTTCTACGCGCATCTGGAAGACAATCCTTCGGCACGGGAATTTATTGAAAGGCTCAGCAGGGAGCAGCTTGAAGTCGAAATGGAAGATTGCAGTGACGTTGGAAAGGTCGGAGAGCTGCCTTGGAAGCTGGAGAAAAGCGATGAGGAAATAACCGCAAAGCAGGGGGATATAATACTATATGAAGAAGATAAGATAGCGTTTAACAGTGATGAAAAAAAGCGGAGTTTCACAAGACTTGCAAGACTGGGAGACACGGGCAGGGACAAACTTTTAGAAGCAGATGGAGAGGGGACTGTAAAAGTATCGTTTTCGATAGAGTGGAGCGAGTAGGTTCGCACGCCGCCGGAATTTCTAAATGGCGCGGTGATGTGACAAAACAATGGAATGCGGTGATGAAGAGGCATTGCTTTGTAGTGTAAAATATGATAAAATAATAAGCGTTTTTATAGGAAATGCAGACCAGGGCCGCAATTGTTTAAAAAGGAAATAATTGAAACCATGAAGAAAACATAAATTCAAGAAGTTTCCTGTACCAGGTCATGACGGAATTACCGGGCAACGAACTTCGGCGGGGTCAATAAGAAAAAATCAAATAAGATTTATCATAATAAAAAATATAGAAAGGACAATAATAATTATGGAAATCAATAAGACAATACAAAATGAAACATTAACGGTAAGAATTACCGGAAGGATCGATACGACAACAGCTCCTAAGCTTGGAGATTCGCTTACGGAAAGCTATGACAGCTGCAGCGAGCTTGTTCTCGATTTTGCGGGAGTTGACTACATTTCTTCGGCAGGACTCAGGATACTTCTTTCCGCACAGAAAGTGATGAGCAAAAAGGGTGGAATGAAGCTTATAAATGTAAGCAGTGACATCATGGATATTTTTGAAGTTACTGGATTTAAGGATATACTTACTATCGAATAAAAAGAACATGATACTCGATATGAAAGGATCTTTGGCTTTTTCATCCCGTGGGATGAAGAAACGAGATGTCGGCAACAAAAATTTTTAAAATATTGGAGAATCATATGAAAGAATTTGAGACACAGGCTCTTACCGATAATCTTCCCGATGTTCTTGCATTTGTGGACCAACAGCTTGAAGAAGTTGGATGTCCTATGAAGATACAGATGCAGATAGATGTTGCTGTTGAGGAAATTTTTGTCAATATAGCGCATTATGCGTATGATAATGGAACAGGAAAGGCAGTAGTCCGCGTTGAGATCCATGATGATCCGTTATGCGCTGATATCACCCTTATTGACAACGGGGTTCCTTTTGATCCACTTGCGAAAGCTGATCCGGATATAACACTTGCTGCGAACGAGAGAAAGATCGGTGGGCTTGGTATTTTTATGGTAAAGAAAAGCATGGATGATGTGATATATGAATATGTTAACGGTCATAACATGCTTACTATAAAAAAAGGATTGGCAAAGAAGTGATGGATATTGTTATGCACAAAGCTCCTGTGACGAAAGGAACAGTACTAGAATGATAACGAATATTATCAGAGAAGAAAAACTGACCCGCATGGAAGTTGATATTATTTCCGAAAAGCTTGATGAACTTCTTTCAAAAAGCGATACGGATAAACAGAACGCCCTGCGTATCAGACTGACTCTGGAAAATCTTATACTTTATGTCTGCGAGGAGCTTGGAGAGGAAACCCGGTATACACTTTCGACAGGAAAGGTTCTGGGACGTCAGTTTATCAGATTTTCCTATCAGGGTATTCCGTATGATCCGTGCAGGATCACTGACGGTCAATCGGACAGTCAGAGCAACTGGAGCCAGAGGATAATGTCGGATATGGGACTGTCACCTGTATGGCATTACAATAACGGCGTCAATACCCTTGAACTAAAATTAAAACGTAAACGTATGGGAAATATGCAGGCGATACTGTTGTCTATCGCGATTGCCGCCGTATGCGGTTTTTCAGGTGCGGCGCTTTTGCCGGACAATATTAAGGAAGGGTTCAGCGATCTTTTATTTAAACCGATGCAAAGCCTTTTCTTTCATATTATGAGTACATTTGCGGGAATAATGATACTTCTGAGCGTTTCCTGCGGAATATTCAATATGGGCAATATCTCTTCCTTCAGTAAGATAGGAAAAGTGATGTTCCGCCGGTTTATCGGTATCACGGTAATGCTTGCGGCGGGAGTATCGGCAATCTGTTATTTCCTGTTTCCTACGTTATCGGATACGGACGGATCTGCGGGGATCAACAAAGAAGGAATCTCAAAGATACTGGATCTGATATATGACATAGTACCGGGAGATCCGGTAACGCCTTTTGCAACAGGCAATGCCATGCAGGTTGTGCTTATCGGTATCATCGTCGGTATCACGATACTTTTTATGGGAGACAATGCCAACAGCATCAAGACGGTTGCCGAAGAGCTTAATTCGATGATCAACAGCATATTGTCCGGAATATGCAGACTGCTGCCGTTATACATATTTTTTATCATTATAAATATGATATGGTGTGATACATTCAGACAGATGATCAATATCTGGAAACCGTTTGTTACCTTATTGGTGATGAATGCAGTCATGCTGACATTCATGGTATTTTATATTTCCATAAAATATAAAGTAAGCGCGGTCACGATCGTAAAGAAACTTCTTCCGACATTTTTGGTATGCATTACCACGGCGTCAACTATTTCGGCTTTCGGTCAGACCGTAAATGATTGTGTCGAAAAATTCGGCATAGATAAAAAGTATATGAAAGTGGTTCATCCGATAAAATGTATAATCTACATGCCGGGTGTTATTGTTATGCTCATAGTTATGATCTTCAGTATGGCTAATATATATGATGTTAAGACCAACATTTCATGGATAATACTCGGGATCCTCATGAGCTCGATACTTACGATAGCGGTTCCGCCTATACCGGGAGCTTTGGCGATGCTTTTCGGGATCCTGTTCTCACAGATGGGTATTCCGGCGGAAGCGATGGCTTTTGCGGTGACCTGTGACGTGTTCTATGATTTCCTTGATACGGCAACAAACAACACGGTTGGAATTCTTGAATATGTTCTGCAGGCTGATAAACTCGACATGCTCGATATAGATAAATTGAGAGCAAAGGTATGAGAACAGCAGTGAAAGGAATAAAAAATGGTATTCAGCATATCTACAGTTAATCTTATCAACATGCTTTTTATTGCTGCCGGAATAGGAGTGTGCAGCCTGTGCTTTCTGCAGATCACGGCATCGAGGCACTTAAGTCAGGAGGTCAGACGATATTTTCAGTTCTTTTTTATCCTGATAATCATTTATATTTCGACTCATCTGGCAAGACAGCTTATGGACGGGATAACGGGGAACGGCGTCAGAACGACTCTTTATATAATTACTCTCGCGGAGGTGATCGCCGCCGGAGTGATGACTTATATGTTGTCAATGCTGGTGCTGTCAGTTTCAAGACCGGAAAAGAACGTAAAAAAGCTTCTTATCATATTGCTCATCCTGCTCGGCATTCATACGATCATCCTGATGATCGGATCATTTACAGACCTTATATTTTATTTTGATGAAAATAACAGCTATCATCGCGCCGGAGGGTATCTGTTATCCAATGTCTGTCCGATACTGATGATGGGGATCGATATCGTGCTTATTCATCATCTTTGCTACCGTAGGCGCCGCGGTTTATATGTTTTCCGTAATAGTCCAGAACCAGAATGAAAAATATGAGAAGCAGCAGCTTGAAAGTTCAAGGATAGAAACGGAGCTTACGATGGCATCGAGCATTCAGGCCGACATGCTTCCGAATATCTATCCGGCGTTTCCGGAACGTTCTGAATTTGATATATTTGCAAGCATGGATCCGGCGAAAGAAGTCGGAGGAGACTTTTATGATTTCTTTCTTGTTGATGATGACCATCTGTGCCTGATAATGGCGGATGTTTCCGGAAAGGGCGTACCGGCGGCTCTCTTTATGATGGCTTCGATGATCATTCTGGCCAATAACGCGATGCTCGGGAAGTCTCCCGCGCAGATACTTACGGATACTAATGATTCTATCTGCCTGAATAACAGGGAAGAAATGTTCGTTACAGTATGGCTCGGGATCCTGGAACTGTCTACCGGTCATCTTGTGGCGGCGAACGCGGGACATGAGTATCCGGTGATCCGCAGCGCGGACGGACAATTTGAACTGTTGAAGGACAAACACGGATTTGTGATCGGCGGCATGGAGGGAGTTAAGTATAAACAATATGAGCTGGATCTGAAACCGGGTTCAAAGCTGTTCGTATATACCGATGGCGTTCCGGAAGCGACCGATGCGAAAAAGACTTTATTCGGTACGGACAGGATGCTTTCGGCATTGAATCAAGATCCGGGAGCAATGCCGGAGACCATTCTTAAAAATGTACGCAACAGTGTTGATGAGTTCGTGGGCGAGGCGGAACAGTTCGATGATCTGACGATGCTTTGCGTGCAATATAACGGAACAGTGAAGAAAGACAAACAGTGAAGAGATACAATTAATAAACAGGTTCGTTCGGGAAACTGGGCGAACCTGTTTCATTATCTGCGCCCCGGCGCGGCGGGAAGAAGGATCTCCTCATGCTCGCTTACAAAATATAAAAAAATTATTGTCGCGGCATGTAAGAGTGATATAATAGCTTTGCAGGGTGCTTTTTTCGGTTGATCAAAAAGAGATTGATTTCTATTCCGGAAAGAGCAATGATTGATCTGTTTATGGAGGCGTTGAATATGAAAAAGAGAATGATCGGAATACTTTTTGCTGTTATCTGCATATCGGTACTGCTTGCCGGCTGCAGCAAAAAGGATAAAGAAAATGAAAGCGGAAAAAGCAGTACACAGGAAGATAAAGAAACATCCTCGGATAAAGATAAGGAAAAAACACCGGATTTAAAAGACAAACCGACGGAAGATAAAGATGAAAGTAAAGTATATTCGGTTAAAGAGAATGAAGATGGTACTGTCACGCTTACCGCATATACGGGCAAAGACAGTGTGTTGAACATTCCGGAGAAAATCAACGGAAAGAAGGTATCCGCGATCGGCGAAAGCTGTTTTGCGGGTTCGTTAAGCCTTATAACGGTCCATATACCGGAAGGCGTTGAAAGCGTCGGAGATTATGCGTTTGAATGCTGCTCGGAATTAAAGAAGGTATATTTTCCGGATTCATTGAAGAAGATAGGCAGCGGAGCATTTTCGGGATGCGCGTCTCTCTTCCTTGCCGATATGCAGGACGGTGTAGAGACTATAGGCAAAGGCGCTTTTATGTGCTGTGATTCGCTCGTACAGCTGGAATTGCCGAAAGAGCTTTCGGAAATCGGTGAGTTTGCATTCTCGGAATGTGAAAATCTTTCGAGCGTGCGTTTTAACGGAGATAAAGTAACTGCGCTTGCGGACAGGGTATTTTATAAATGCTCTTCGCTTTCGAGGATAATAATTCCGGAAGGCATAACATCGATAGGAAAACGCGCGTTTTCAGGCTGTGAGAGCATACAGAATCTCTACTTTGCATCACCTTTGAAAAACCTGGGAGAGTATGCGTTTGAAAATTGTTCAAAGCTTGCGGGAGTTGATCTTAAGTCGGAGATAATTCCTGTGGGTCTGTTCTCGGGCTGCAGTTCAATGGAGTGGTTCAGCGCTGCCGAAGATACAAAACAGATAAAGCACAATGCTTTCGTAAGTTCCGGAATAAAAGATATTTCAATTCCGGCGTCTGTAGAAGTGATCGAAGCGGGCGCATTCTCAGGTATGAGGGGCTCCGTATCACTTGATGAGGAAAATAAGAATTACAGACTTACGGACGGCTCTCTTTATACTGCGGACGGTAAGATACTTCTGGCATTCTTTCCGGCGGATCCTTATTCCGAGGAACCACAGACGGCATTTACTGTTCCGGACGGCGTAGAGACGATCGCGGCATATGCTTTGTCCGAAAAAAATCTGACGACACTCAATCTCCCGGGATCGCTTAAGAAGATTGAAGCGTTTGCGCTTGAAGGAAATGAGATAGAGAATTTAAAGATACCGGCGGGAACAGATGTTGATCCTGACGCATTCGGAAAGCCTGAGGAGAATGGCGAGAGCGAAGAAACGGGAGAAACGGAAGAGACTAAAGAGACGGAAGAAACTAAAGAAAACGGAGAGAACGGAGCGGAAAAGATTCATTCCGAAGCAGGTGATAAGAATATTTTCAAAACAGAAGATTTCGCAGATTACAAAGAGATAACCAATGAAAGCTTCAACGAATGGTGTGACAGTTACATGGAGTATAACAAGTCGCAGGGAATTGAGATGCGTACGGAAAATATTCCATACATAATGAGATATAAGGGCGAGATAGTTCCTCATTATATTCCGATGGCGGCAGTTCAGAACCGTGATCCGGGAATGTGGAAAGAGGCGTCGGATGTTTTCGGCGATGACTTTGAGCAGATGTATCTGATGATGGATCACGGACTTTCAACAGAACTTTCAAGAGGAAAGATGAAGGATCCGCTGATACTTTACAGCGGACTTTATGACAGTCAGGTAATGGCTGCGGCGGGAACTGACGCAATGCCGACCCAGGAACAGCTGATCGCTTCGATAGGAAAGACGTTTACAGATCCAATTATGATCAGCACCACGACTGATCCCGGAATTGCGGCGAACTTCGGCGATACCTTATTTATAATATACGCTTCACCTGAAGCGATGGAAAAGCTTGGAGCAGTATGCATCGACGCGGTATCGCACTCAACAGAAAAAGAGATCCTTATGAACGACCATGCGAAATACCGTATTCTGGATATTGGAAGCATGGAGATAGAGCAGAAGGAAGAATGGGATACGGAGAGCCGGACAGTTATCAGAAATTATATCAAGGTAGAATTGCTCAAAGAATAAGAGCGAAAACCAGAGGAGCTGCTGAATATTATTAACGCTCCGTGAGACTTGATTAACGTTATTTTGGAGGATTAAAGATGATTTCATTATTCTGCTCATTTGCAGTATTACTGATAGGTTTTTTTGTATACGGTAGAGTAACGGAGAAAATATTCGCGCCTGATGACAGGCAGACTCCTGCCATCGCTATCAACGACGGCGTCGACTGTGTACCAATGAAACAATGGAAAGCATATCTGATACAACTTTTGAATATCGCAGGTACCGGACCGATCTTCGGTGCTTTAATGGGCGCCGTGTTCGGACCTGTGGTATTCCTGTGGATAGTATTCGGTTCGATACTTGGCGGAGCAGTTCACGATTATATGTCGGGAATGATAAGCTCACGCCACAAGGGAGCCTCGATCGCCGAATTGTCGGGAACCTATCTTGGCAAAGGCGCGATGTGGGTAATGCGTGTATTCTCGGTGGTGCTGCTGGTGCTTTGCGGAACTGTATTTGTTACCAGTCCGGCGGGACTTCTCGACAAACTTACACCGGACTGGATGAACGGTACTTTCTGGGCTGTCGTGATACTTGTCTATTATCTTGCGGCTACGCTGCTTCCGATAGATAAACTTATCGGAAAGCTGTATCCGGTATTCGGAGTACTGCTGATCGTCATGGCGGCTGCCGTTATAGGCGGTATAGTATTCTCGGGAGGTAAATATGTCATACCGGAATTATCGCTTGAAAATCTTCATCCAAAGGGAACACCGATCTGGCCTTATATGTTCATAACAGTTGCCTGCGGCGCGGTTTCGGGATTCCATGCGACACAGTCTCCGATGATCGCGAAATGCATCACGAGCGAAAAACAGGGCAGGAGCGTTTTTTACGGTGCGATGATAAGCGAGTCGGTGATCGCGCTCGTATGGGCAGCGGCCGGAGTTTCATTTTACGGAACGACAACTCTTCTGAGCAATGCTTTAAAATCGGGAGCTTCCAATGTCGTATATGATATTTCAACCGGAGTCCTCGGAGTGTTCGGCGGAATACTCGCGGTTGCCGGAGTTGTGATCTGTCCGATCACGTCGGGAGATACGGCGTTCAGAAGCGCGAGACTGATACTTGCTGAGACATTTAAACTTGAACAAAAGAAGATAAAGAACAGACTACTGATAACCGTTCCGCTTCTGGTATTGGGCGGAATACTCACCTGGTTCGCCATTGCCAATGACAACGGTTTCCAGATAATATGGAGATATTTTTCATGGAGCAACCAGACGCTTGCCATGATAGCTCTGTGGGTATCGAGCGCGTATCTTCTGAAAAAGGGAAAGTACCGTTTCGGTTCGCTGCTTACGGCCTTCCCTGCAACCTTCATGTCAGCGGTAAGCATTACATATATCCTGATGGCGGACGAAGGATTTAAACTTGAAAAGACAGTTTCATATGTGGCAGGAGCGGTATGCGCGGCGGTATTCTTTACTATATATATTATAGGACTGCTGAGAAATCAAAGAAACCGCAAACAAAAGATTAGTTGACACGTCTTTCTTCTTATGTTATATATTATGATATTGGGGTTAAAGGACATTTTGACCCATTAATAACGAATTTCTTCGCATTTTGTGCTTTCAAGATCCTGTTATCACAATATGTGCGATATTAAGAAAACAGAGAGAGCGAAACTTGGTCATGAGTAATATTGAAAAATACAACAATGTGTTTAAAGACGTTTTCAGAGTCGATGAAAATGAATTAAATGAAAATTATAATTTTAAAGATGTGGATTCATGGGATTCGCTCATTCATCTTACCCTGATAAGTGAGCTGGAAGCGGCATTCGATGTAATGTTTGAGACTGAGGATATACTTCATTTCGGAGGTTATCTGAACGGTATCGAGATATTAAAAAGTTATGGAATAAGTTTTGATGATTAATGGCATCCTATGGGTGCCATTTTAAAAAGAGTTGCAAGGAGCGGTCATATGAACGAACTGCTTAAAGATAAAGTATGTATTGTTACGGGTTCGGGAAGAGGAATAGGAAGAGAGATCGCAGATCTTTTTGCATGTGAAGGGGCACAGGTAATTGTCAATGATCTTAGGACAGGCTGTGCGGATGAATGGATAGAACAAAGCTGCAGCAGGGACAGGCTGCATGCTTTTTATTTTGATATCTGTGATCCGGCCGCGGTGCGCGAGAATGTCATGAAGATCAAAAAAGAGTTCGGACGGATAGATGTTCTTGTTAATAATGCCGCTGTGGAATTCAATGAACTCATAGGCATGATCTCACGTGACAATATGGAAAAGATGTTTAATGTCAATGTTTACGGAACCATTGAGATGATACAGGCGGTAAGCCGGATAATGGCAAGAAATGAGAACGGCGGCAGTATTATCAATATCTCATCGATGGTAGGCCTGCGTGGCAATAAAGGTCAGCTGGTATATTCCGCAACCAAGGGAGCGGTCATTGCGATAACAAGATCAGCGGCAAAGGAGCTTGCTCCTAAAAAGATCAGAGTGAACTCGATAGCTCCGGGTCTTACACGGACTGAGATGATGGAGCAGGCGGATATAGATAAATTAAAAGACAGGATCAACAATATCTGTATGGGAAGGATAGCTACCCCGAAGGATATAGCGGGAGGATGCCTGCTTCTGGCATCGGACTACGCTTCATATATTTCCGGACAGGTTCTGCCGGTGGACGGCTGCACCATCATATGATGATAACGTGGTCGAAAGTGTAAACTGCAGCCTGTTTTCGGCATTTAATAAATGAAAGAGTGTTAATATGTTTCTTGATATAGATAAGAGAAGAACCGAATCACCTGCACTGACTGATAATGAAGGAAACAGCCTGACTTATGGTGAACTGGTTAATTTAATAAGGTCAGCCGGCAAGTATTTTGAACCGCGTACTCTGATCTTCCAGCTCTGTGAGAACAATGTCGGATCGATGACAGGATATCTGGCCGCAATGGAGAGCGGCGCCGTGCCTGTTATGCTGTCTGCAAAGACTGATAAAAAACTTCTGTCGGATCTGACAGATATCTATGAGCCGGCATATTTCTGGACTCCCGCAGATAAGGCGGAGGAGCCGGGAACAGGATATGAAAAAATATATGAGAAATACGGATATGTTCTTTTAAGGACAGGAAACAGACACCCGCTTAACGAAGAGCTTGAACTGTGCATGACGACTTCCGGTTCTACGGGAAGCCCTAAACTTGTAAGGTATAAAAAAGGCAATCTTTACGCCAATGCCAGAAATGTGGCGAAGGCTTTCGGATGGACAGAAGCGGAAAGACCGGTATGTGATCTGGGTATGCAGTATACCATGGGACTGAATGTTATTAACACCCATCTGTATGCCGGAGCGCATGTGTTTCTAACTTCCTATAATCTTTTTAGCGGAGATTTCTGGGATTATATCAGGAAAAATAAATGCACTAATTTTACGGGAGTCCCTTTCAGCTATGATATAATGGCAAGACTTCATTTTGAACGCATGGATCTGCCGTTCCTTACTACTTTATCCCAGGGCGGAGGAAAGCTTACGGATGCAAGGTTCATACAGCTTGCGGAATATGCAGCAAAGAACGGCAAAAGTTTTTTTGCTGATTCGGCGACCACCGAGACTTCGGCGAGAATGGCATGCCTGCCCCCGGAGCTCGCGGTAAAGAAGACGGGCAGCATAGGACGCGCCATACCCGAGGGCGAACTGTTCCTTGTGGATGATGAGGGAAACCGCATAACGGAACCTGATACGGAAGGTGAGTTGTGTTATAAGGGACCCAATGTTACAATGGGGTATGCCTTATGCAAAGAGGATCTTTTAAAGGGCGATGAGTTCAAAGGAGAGTATCATACGGGAGATCTGGCAAGATTTGATGCGGACGGAGATTATTATATAACGGGACGCAGGTCGCGGTTCTTAAAGCTGCTCAGTTACAGGGTGAGCCTTGACAGATGTGAACAGCTTATATCACAGGAATTTGGCATTGAGTGCGCCTGCAGCGGAAATGATAACAGGATGAACATTTATCTGACGGATAAAGATAAAAAAGATGAAGTGCTGAGTTTTATTTCGAAGAAGACAGGTCTTTATGAGAGACTTTTTAAGATATATAATGTTCCCCGGATCATAAGAAATGATTCCGGAAAGATAATGTACAGCAGAATGGATGCTGAGAATGCAGATTAAGGAGCGGAAAATGACAGATATAATCATTGTGGGCGCGGGCGGCTGCGGCCGTGAGGTGGCTGACTGGATCGAAGATATCAATAAGATACAGGAAACCTGGAATATACTGGGTTTTATCGATGATAATAAGGATGCGCTTAAAAATGTACCGTGCAGATACGGTATCATAGACTGCATTACGGATCATGTTCCGTTAAAGGATGTAAGATACGCGATGGGTATCGCCAATCCCGCCGTAAAATCACAGATAGGTCCGATGCTTGTATCGAAGGGAGCGGTATTTGCGTCGATAATACATCCGAGCACAAGGATATATTCGGAATTCGGGCTTGGCACGGGACTTGTTACTTATCCTAACTCCAAGATCGCAACAGGATGCAGGATAGGTGATTTTGTAACGCTCCAGTCAACGATACTGGGACATGACGCGAAGGTTGAGGATTATGTTACCGTCAGTTCAAGCTGCGGCATCACCGGAGGAGTAAAACTCGGAAAGGGCTGCTTTATCGGGGATCATGCATGCATCTCCGTAGGTCTTGAAGTAGGCGAGAATGCGTATGTAGGGATCGGAAGCGTTGTGATCAGGAACGTGCCGAAAGATTCCAAGGTTTTCGGAAATCCCGCGAGAGTGTTTGAAAAATAGTCTGATTGATCAGTATAAGGAGAATTTATAGATGAATTACGATCCGGAATATATAAAGCCTGAGATGAGAGGAGACTGGCAGGTTGAAGAAAAACTTAAGAAAGTATGGTTTGTTCAGCTTGACCTTATGAGAAAACTGGATGAGATCTGTAAAGAAAACGGTCTGAGATGGTATCCTATATTCGGAACGCTTCTGGGTGCGATAAGACATAAGGGCTTTATCCCGTGGGATGATGATGTTGATGTGGTCATGCCCAGGGAAGATTTTAATAAACTTAAAAAGATCTGTGCTAAAGGTCTTGAAAAACCATATCACCTGCAGACAACTTTGTCGGATCCGCAGTGTTATATGTATATAGCGGCGTTAAGGAACAGCGATACAACAGGAAACAGGTCAAGCTGTCTTAAGCTGGATCAGAACAACGGGATTGCGATCGATATATTTCCTCTTGAAGGCTGCGAGACAAGCCTGACTCTTTTCAGGATAAGAAGATTTCCGATGTATGTAAGATCGGTGCTTTGCAATACTTATGTCAATGAGATCAACAGATCCAAGAAGGCGGTAATGCTTCGTAAGATATTAAGACTGTTCCGTATGGATTATAAGAAGACTTACAGAAAGCTTGAAGCAAAGAACTCAAAACATCCTTTTGACGGTTCAAAGATGTGTACCATCACACTGCAGAGAGACGCAGGAACCAAGCATCTTTCACAGCAGGTATGGAAGACGGAGTGGTTTGAGAAGACGATCGACATGCCGTTTGAGAATATGACGGTAAAGGTTCCGGCAGGTTATGACCATATCCTCAAAGCTTTTTACGGCGATTATATGAAAATTCCGCCGCTTGATAAGAGACAGGGAAAACATGATGTGATATTTGAACCTGATATACCTTATAAAAAATATGTCAAGGATCATGGATTAAGGAAGAATATATGAAAAAAGCTTTGGAAAAGCCAATAGACATAGTGATCCCCTGGGTGGATTCCAACGATCCGGAGTGGAGAAAAAGCAAGAATCTCTATGCACAAAGCGAAGGACGCAGGGAGCTTATAGATGACAGTGATGTGCGATACAGGGACTGGGATACGATAAGATATCTCTTCAGGGGGATAGACCTGTATATGCCGTGGGTAAGGAAAGTGCATTTTATTACCTGTGGACATATTCCGGACTGGATGGATGAGAATGCGGAAAGGCTTCATATCGTAAGACATGATGAATATATCCCGGAAAAATATCTTCCGACTTTCTGTTCGCATACGATAGAGCTTAACATGCACCGCATACCGGGGCTTACGGATCAGTTTATCTATTTTAACGACGATATAATATCGTTAAGACCCGTAAAGCCGGAAATGTTTTTTAAGAACGGCATGCCGTGTGATTATGCCGTGCTCAATCCGCTTATCAGTTCACACCGTTACGCGGTATCGGATGTGGCGTTAATGGATATAGAGATCATAAATGATCATTTTAAAAAGAATAAGGTAATAAAAAAGAATTTTTTCAAGTGGTTCAATCCAAAGTACGGAAAGAACCTTTTCAGGTCGTTATGCCTGATGCCGTGGCCAAAGTTTTCGGCGCTGCTCACAAAACATCAGTGCAATGCTTATCTTAAAGAGACTTTTGAGGAAGTATGGGAGAAAGAGTATGATATCTTAGACTCAACCTGCTCCCATAAGTTCAGGACCAAAAGGGATGTAAATCAATGGCTGTTCAGATACTGGAGGCTTGCGCAGGGAAGATTTACACCGATCAGACCTTATGGAAATCTGTTCGGAATAAAAAATGATAACAGTGCTCTTTACAATGCGGTCATGAACGGCAGGGATATGTTTATATGCATCAATGATAACGGCGCGGAAGAGATTAAGGATTTTGAAAAAACTAAGAAAGAATTACTTGATGTACTGGAGAAGAGATTTCCGGATAAATGCAGTTTTGAAAAAGAATCCTGACTCATATATTACAAGATGGGTGAAAGGTGTATTTTAATGAGAATCAGAACGAAGAGTTTAATAAGTGAAGTCATCTTGATTGGAATAATACTGGTCCTTGCCTTTATCATGGGGATAAATAGCTGGCTTGTTCTGACGTTATCCATTGGTGTTATTTTGGTGTTTTATTGTTTTAACGATATAGGTAAGCGTATCCTGCTTCTTATGTTTTTTGCCTGTTTTTTTGTTTTTTTAATAGGTGGGATAACAGTCAAAGAATTTTTCGGGTATGAGATGATATACAGTTTTTCTGAGGAACACTATAATTATATGATCTTTGCCATATTTCTTAGCCTTGCGTGTTTGTTCGGCGGATATCTGTTATTTGATAAGATTCACATTAAGACCAGAACCGAAAGAACAAAAACTGTATCGGAGGAAAAGGTACGTCTTATAAGAAAGATAAGCTTATACTTCCAATATGTGTTTTTTCTGGCATATCTTGTCGTACAGATAGAAGGAATCATGGTTGTAAGAAGAAGCGGTTACTTTGAATATTATTCTTATGAATCGAGTCTTCCGTATGTAATAACCGAGATGGCGGATCTGTATTTTGTGGCATTGTTTATGTTCCTGTCCACGTTGCCTAAGAAAAAGGAAGCAAAAGTTCCGCTTATATTGTTTGCAACTCTCAACTGTATGTCATTGCTCACGGGAAGAAGAATATTCTTTGTCATTGATAACCTTATAATCATACTTTACGCGTTCTTTAGGGATAATATCACTGATGATGAAGAAAAATGGATATCAAAAAAGCAGATTGTTGGTCTTATATTATTGATGCCCGCAGTTATCATTTTTTTGTATTCCTATAAATATATCAGAATGGGTAGATCTGCTGATTCCAATTCATTGTCAGAATCTTTTCTGCTATTTTTCAAGCAGCAGGGTTTCAGCGCCAATCTTATTCCTTTAGGCAGGATATATGAGAACAGTTTGAAGGAAGATGATATTTTTTCTATCTATGACATTCTGAGGAGCTTTCGTTTGAACCCTATAGTCAGGTTTTTTACGAATTCCTCTTATAGAAGTCTTTATACCGGTTCAAGAGAGAATCTTGCGTTAAACAGCGGATCGTATTCAAGAGCCATAAGCTATGTGGTAGTCAGAAGTAATTATCTTAAAGGCTACGGTATGGGATCGTGCTATATCGCTGAGCTTTATCACGATTTTCATTATGCGGGAATCTGTATAGGAAGCTTTATCTACGGAAGCGTTATGTCAAAGATCAATTATCTCAGGAAGGGAAAGATAGTAATAAATACATTGATACTGCTTATGATCAGGGGATTTTTCAAGTCTCCGAGATATTGTTATGATTCACCGTTTAATGTGTTCATGACGATCAGTATGTGGGTATTTATCGCATTTGTCTTTATTCTGGCACATTATGAAATGAAGAGAAGAAAAAGGGAACTAAAAATATGAAAGCACTTATTCTTAACTCAGGTCTGGGATCCCGTATGGGATCTCTGACATCGGAGCATCCAAAATGCATGACACAGATCATAGACGGTTCTGATGAGACGATACTTTCAAGACAGTTAAAGCTTATCGCGGAGACGGACATTAAAGAAGTTGTTATAACGACCGGTTATTATGATGAAGTACTGGTTGAATACTGCCAAAGTCTTAAGACGGGTCTTGATCTTACATTTGTTAAAAATCCGGTCTATGATAAGACCAATTATATTTACAGCATCTATTGCGCAAGGGAATATCTTGATGATGATATCATTCTTATGCACGGAGATCTGGTATTTGAGAGCGAAGTTTTTGATATGTTAATGGCTTCGCCTGTTTCATGTATGACAGTATCTTCGGTTCTTCCTCTCCCTCAGAAAGATTTCAAGGCCCGGATTGACGGCGGTATGGTCATGAAAGTGGGCGTGGATATATTTGACAACGCAATGGAAGCCCAGGCCCTTTACAAACTTAAAAAAGACGACTGGAAAGTATGGCTTAATAAGATAGTTGAGTTCTGTGAATCCGGCAGGACGGGAGTATATGCGGAAAATGCATTAAACGAACTTAACGGAGCGGCCAACATAGCAGCGCTTGATGTCAAAAAACTCCTTTGTTCGGAGATCGATGATAAAGATGACCTTGCGGTGGTAAAGGCAAGGCTTAAAGAGCTTGAAGAAAGAACAGTATATATGTGTTTTTCTTCGGATATCATACACGGGGGACATATAGCAATAATCAAGAAAGCCCAAAGACTCGGAAAGCTTATGATCGGAGTCCTTTCCGATGAAGCGGTAGCTTCGTATAAAAGGATGCCGCTTGTTCCGGCGTCGGAGCGAAGGATAATGTTTGAAAACATTGCGGGTGTATACAGGGTTGTTGAGCAGAACAGGCTTTCATATAAAGAAGTTCTGGAAGAATATAAACCTTCGATAGTGGTACACGGAGATGACTGGTGCACAGGTTTTCAGAAACCGATAAGGGATGAGGTAGTGTCCATCCTTGCTTCTTACGGCGGAAGGCTTGTGGAATATCCGTACAGCAGCGATCCGAAGTATGAGCAGATAGATGCCAGGACGCGCAGCGATCTCGCGATGCCTGACATAAGAAGGGGACGCCTTAAAAGGATGCTGGACGCGAAGGGACTGATAACGGCCATGGAAGCTCATGATGGTCTGACAGGTCTTATCGTTGAGAATACCGTAGTCTATCAGGACGGCGGAGCGCATCAGTTTGACGCCATGTGGATCTCAAGCCTGTGTGATTCGACGGCAAAGGGTAAACCGGATATCGAGCTTGTAGATATGACTTCACGTTTCAGAACGATAGAAGACATAACGGAGGTTACGACCAAGCCGATAATATTTGACGGCGATACGGGCGGAAAGACGGAACATTTTGTCTATACGGTAAGGTCGCTTGAACGTCTCGGAGTATCTATGGTGATAATAGAAGATAAGACCGGCCTTAAGAAAAACTCTTTGTTCGGAACTGAAGTTGAGCAGACCCAGGACAGCATAGAGAATTTTTCGGAAAAGATACGCGCGGGAAAGAAAGCGCAGAGGACAAAGGAATTCATGATATGCGCAAGGATCGAAAGCCTTATTCTCGAAAGGGGAATGGAAGACGCGCTTGAACGCGCTTTTGCGTTTGTGGCTGCGGGCGCCGATGCGATAATGATCCACAGCAGAAAGAAAGATCCTTCGGAGATCCTTGAATTTATCGATAGATTCCGCAAAAGGGATAAGATCACGCCTATTGTGCTTGTTCCGACAAGTTTTAACAGCATAAAAGAAGAGGAATGGAAGGAGTACGGAGCCAATATCATAATCTACGCGAACCAGCTTATGAGAGCCGAGGTTCCCGCTATGCGCAAAGCTGCAGAGACTATTCTTCGCGATCACCGCGCCGAAGAATGTGATAAGATGCTCATGCCGTTTAAAGATATAATCCGTATGATACCTGCCGAGGTTTGATAATGATTATTACTGCTGAAAATGATTATAAAGGACTGGATGACTGGCTCAATGATAAGAGGAAAGTCATGCTGGTATGCGACGATTCGTTAAGATTTCTTGAAAGATTTAATAAAAAACTTGCCTGCGTAAAGACCGGGATAGTAAGGTTTTCGGATTTTGTACCCAACCCTGTGTATGAGAGCGTTGTAAAGGGCGTTAAACTGTTCAGGAGTGAAGAGTGCGATTCCATCATGGCTGTGGGCGGCGGATCCGCAATGGATGTCGCAAAGTGTATAAAGCTATACAGCAATCATCCCGGTGACGGCGGGAACGGAAGTTTCCTTAAGGAAGATATCGTTCCCTGCGATATACCTTTTCTTGCGATGCCTACTACGGCAGGGACAGGCTCCGAGGCAACAAGATATGCGGTCATTTATTATGAAGGAAAGAAACAGAGCATAACGAGTGAGAGTATGATACCGCAAACGGTACTTATGGATCCGGATGTTTTAAGGACTCTTCCGATATATCAGAAAAAGAGTACCATGTGTGATGCGTTATGTCATGCGATAGAAGCTTTCTGGTCTGTTAACAGTACCGATGAAAGCAAAATGTATTCAAAGGAAGCGATCGAAGGCGTAATTTCCAATATGGAAGGCTATCTTTCCAATACACAGGAAGGAAACGCAGGTATGCTTCTCGCGGCGCATAAAGCCGGGCAGGCCATTAACATAACCCAGACAACAGCGGGTCACGCAATGTGTTACAAGCTTACGAGCATCTTCGGCATTGCCCACGGGCATGCTGCGATGCTGTGTGACAGGATCCTTTTTCCATGGATGATAAGAAATACCGGTAAGTGCATCGATCCGCGGGGAGAAGAGTATCTTAAAATGACGCTTGATGAGATCGGAAAAGCGATGGGATGTAAGGATTCCGCGGCCGGGGCGGTAAAACTTGCAGAGTTTTTTGACAGATTAGGATTGGATATTCCGAAAGCTTCCAAAGAACAGTATGAAGAGTTAAAGGATTCTGTTAATCCGATAAGGCTTAAGAATCATCCGGCAGAGCTTGATAAAGAGACGATAGATATTTTATATCATAGGATATTGGGATAAAAATGAAAGTTGAAAATTTAGTTAAGATAATAGGTTCTGATTTCTATACGGGAGTTCCCGATTCACAGCTTAAGGCGTTATGTGATTACCTGATGAGCGAATACGGGATAGATCCCGCTCATCATATCATAGCTGCCAACGAGGGAAACTGCACGGCGCTGGCGGCAGGTTATCATCTCGCGACAGGAAAAGTACCGGTTGTATATATGCAAAACAGCGGCGAAGGCAATGTGATCAATCCTGTCGCTTCCCTGTTGAATGACAAGGTATACGCGATCCCTGTTTTGTTCATCATAGGATGGAGAGGAGAACCGGGCGTTCATGATGAACCGCAGCATATCTATCAGGGCGAGGTAACATTGAAACTGCTTGAAGACATGGGAATAGAGGCATTTGTCATCGGTAAGGAAACTTCGGATGAAGAAGTGGCTGCCGCAATGGAAGGTTTCAGGAAAGTATTCGCGGCCGGAAAAGATGCAGCATTCGTAATACGAAAGGGAGCGCTCACAGATTCTCCTAAGGTTGAGTACAGAAACGATAATGAAATGCTCCGTGAGGATATAATAAGACATATAGTAATGGCGTCGGGCAGTGATCCTGTTGTCAGCACCACAGGTAAGGCAAGCAGGGAACTTTTCGAGATAAGGGAAGCGAACGGACAGGGACATGAATGTGATTTCCTTACGGTAGGTTCAATGGGACATTCAAGTTCAATAGCGCTCGGCATAGCGGTCAACAGACCGGATCTTAGGATATGGTGTGTCGACGGTGACGGCGCGGTGCTCATGCATATGGGATCAATGGCTGTTCTCGGAGCAAACAGACCGAATAATATGATCCACATCGTTATCAATAATATGGCGCATGAGACCGTGGGAGGCATGCCTACGGTTGCCGGATGCATTGACCTGACTGCAATTGCAAAGGGATGCGGATATCCATATGCGGTGCATGTATCAGATTTTGAAGAGCTTGATTCGGAACTGGAGAAGGCAAAAACAAGAAATGAGCTGTCATTTATTGAGGTAAGCTGTTCCATAGGCGCGAGATCAGACCTTGGAAGACCTACGACCACAGCGATAGAGAATAAGAATAATTTTATGGAATATCTTGCTATGAAAGGAAAAAGCAAATGAGCCGCGAGGGAAAATTCGCTAAAAATGTCCTGATAATATCTATCGGTACATTCCTGCCGAAATTTGCTTCTTTCATTACTCTCCCTATACTTACAGGATGTCTGACAAAGGCTGAGTACGGAACTCTTGATCTTATATCAGTTCTGGTTTCATTGATGCTTCCGACCGTGACTTTGCAGATCCAGACGGCAGCATTCAGATTTCTTATTGATGTCAGGGAAAATGAAGAAGAGATCAAAAAGATAATAACCAATATTTTTGCCTTTATATGTCCGACTTCGCTGCTGGCGCTGGTCATTATGTTCTTCGCTCTGTTCAGCCAGCCGGTATCGATCCGTATATCCATGTGTTTGTTCTTTCTGGTGGATATTCTGGTAAATGCCGCGCGTCAGATATGCAGGGGACTTGACATGAATATGCACTATTCGTTAAGTGCGACAATATCAGCGGCAGGCAAGATAGTATTTGCTGTATTGATGGTATATATATTAAAGACGGGGCTGTTTGGTACGATAATCTCCCTTATTGCCGCCTCTCTCATATCATTGATCTATATTCTTATAAAGACGAAGATACACCGCTATATAGACTTTGGCTGTTTTGATAAGGATAAACTTAAAGAGATGCTTCACTATTCATGGCCGATGGTGCCTAACAGCATGTCGGGGTGGGTCATGAGAGTATCGGACAGATTTGTCGTGACAGGATTTATGGGAATAGCCGCGAACGCTGTCTATGCTGTTGCCAATAAGATACCGAGTCTTCTTACTCTGGCGCAGACGACATTTACTCTTGCATGGCAGGAAAATGCTTCGATAGTATCCAGGGATGAGGACGCGAGTGAATATTATTCATCAATGTTTAGAACTATATTCGACATCATGGCCGGCTTTTTTGGTCTGCTGATCGCGGCGACGCCGCTTCTTTTTAAACTTCTGATAAGAGGAAGCTATGACGAGGCATATTATCAGATACCGATACTTTTTGTTGCCATTCTTTTTTATACGCTTTCAACATATCTTGGAGGAATATATGTAGCATATATGAGATCTAAGAGCGTCGGTATAACGACAACGATCGCGGCAGCCATCAATCTTGTAACGGACATCGGGCTTATAAAGTTTATAGGTCTTTACGCCGCTTCGGGTTCAACGCTCATAAGCTATGTATTTCTTTTTATTTACAGGGCGATAGACGTTCAAAAGATCGTGAAGGTAAGGATAAACTTAAAACACTTTTTCGGAGTAATGCTTTTCGTGCTTCTGGAAGCAGTGCTCTGCTACATGCAGATAATGGTATTAAATATTATAAATGTTATTTTCGGACTTGCTGTATTCTTCATCATCAACAGAGATTTTATCAATGCGGTGCGAAGAAAGATAAATAAAAAATTAAGGCATAAGCGCTGATGCAGACCACGACCTTGCGAAGCGAAATATTAATGCCGTGGTTATGACATTTTTAGAGGGATCCTTTTATGAAGATCGGAATAATTACAATGTATTATAATTCCCGCAATTATGGCGGACTGCTTCAGGCATACGCGTTATGCAGATATCTGAATGAACATGAGAATTGTCAGGCTGAACAGATCTGTTATGATTCTGTTAATTCGCAGAGCGCGGATGTGATACTTAACAGGTTTAAGAAAGCGTCAAAGAAAGATAAGATAAAAAAGATCAGGAGATCAATACGCGGCAGAGTGGACAGTGTCCTGACGAAGGCGCTTATTGGAAAGACCGTGAAAAAGAGAGGAAGCAGCGTTAAAAGATTCAGAGACAGCATACCTCACAGCAATGAAGTATATACAGAGAAGATCATATATAAGACAAACGAAATATATGACGCATATATAACGGGAAGCGACAGAGTATGGAAACCGGACAGGATAGGCAATCCTTATTATCTGAATTTTGTCAAAGATAAGCCGAAGATGTCATATGCCGCAAGTCTGGCGTCAAATAGTCTGAGTGAGCATCAGAAAGCAGGATTCAGGGAAATGCTTAAAGACTATTCGACAGTCTCCGTTAGAGAAAAGGAAACGGCGGATATTCTTTCCGAGTTCATGGATAGTGAGATACATTGGGTGGTAGATCCCGTATTTCTGCTTACCGCCGATGAATGGTCGCAGGTATCCGTAACCGGGGATATAGAGGACAAATATCTGTTCTGTTATTTTCTGGGAAAGGATTCCCGCAGCAGAAAGATCGCGAAAGAGTATGCCCGAAAGCACGGTTTAAAGATAGTAGTAATACCTTATACCAACGATAAATTCTATTTTTCCGATCTGGGATTCGGAGATATAAGGCTTAATGAAGCAAGCCCGGAAAGATTTGTGGGTCTTATCCGCAATGCGGAATGTATATTCACCGACAGTTTTCATGCGACGGTATTTTCAACGATATTTAAAAAACAGGTGTATTCATTTACACGCTCCGACATGAAGGGTGGAGGAACGAGGTTACAGAGTCTTACGCAGATGCTCGGAACCGGAGACCGCTTCATTGATACAAAGAATGCGGATATAAATACAATAGAAGAGATTTTGCCTATTGACTATGAAGAAGTGGAAAAAAGACTGAATGAACGGATCGGGTTGTCCCGGATGCTTCTTCATAAATTTACAGAGAAAAAATAAATTTTGATAATGTATTAAAAAGTGCTTGACAATTACAGAGATTGGGCTTAGAATCATAAATCGTAAAGACAAAGGCGTCTTGGAGATAACTCCGAGACGCCTTTTTTTATGCACACGGGGTGTGCAGGGAAATATCCCGGCTGTCGCCGGACACACTCCGGCGCACGCGAGCAGGAGAGGGAAAGCCCATTCTGCTCGATCATTTAATTTGCCGTACACGGTTTAAAGGAGGCTTTATTATGGAAAAACAAAATGTACCTGAACTTTTCGGATCAATGGTATTTGATGACAGAGTTATGAGAGCGCGTCTTTCTTCCAAGATCTATCAGTCTTTAAGAAAGACGATCGATGAAAATGTTAAACTGGATGATGAGGTTGCAGAAGCAGTCGCACTGGAGATGAGAGACTGGGCAGTCGAAAGAGGAGCAACTCATTTTACTCACTGGTTCCAGCCGCTTACGGGTGTTACCGCGGAGAAACATGACAGCTTTATCTCACCGTCACCGGACGGCGGAGTTATCATGGAGTTTTCGGGAAAAGAGCTTATCAAGGGTGAGCCTGATGCTTCTTCCTTCCCGTCAGGAGGATTAAGGGCAACATTTGAAGCAAGAGGATATACGGCGTGGGATCCTACTTCATACGCGTTTATCAAGGATCATACCCTTTGCATTCCTACCGCGTTCTGCTCATATTCGGGTGACGCGCTGGATAAGAAGACTCCGCTTCTTCGTTCAATGCAGGCTCTTAACCGTCAGGCAAAGAGAATCCTTAAATTATTCGGAAATGATGTGAAGTATGTCAGGACGAGTGTCGGACCTGAGCAGGAATACTTCCTTATAGATAAAGAAATGTTTGAAAAGAGACCGGACCTTGTGTATACCGGAAGAACTCTTTTCGGAGCTCTGCCGCCTAAGGGTCAG